>NZ_CP151279.1:0-195414 GCF_046736325.1 Paracoccus sp. ME4 | reverse complement strand
ACATAGGCCAGCCCCGCGGCGATGGCCCGGTCCACGGTGGAGACGTCGACCGGCCGCCCGTGCATCAGCACCTGCCCCGAGATGTCGCGCCCCCAGCTGCGGCCGAAGACGCTCATGGCCAGCTCGGTCCGGCCCGCGCCCATCAGCCCCGCGATGCCCACGACCTCTCCGGCGCGGACCTGCATGGACAGGCCGTGGATCATCCGGCGGTCGCGCTGTTCGGGATGGCCCACGCTCCAGTCGCGCAGTTCGAACACCACGTCGCCCGCGCGGCGTTCGCGTTCGGGATAGCGATGCGCCATGTCGCGGCCCACCATGTCGCGCACGATGCGGTCCTCGGTCAGGCCGCGCGCCTCCAGCGTGCTGATGGTGGCGCCGTCGCGGATGACGGTCACGCTGTCGGCCACGCGGCGCACCTCGTTCAGCTTGTGGCTGATGATGATGCTGGTGACGCCCTGCGCCTTCAGCTCCAGGAGCAGATCCAGCAGCGCCTGGCTGTCGCGTTCCGACAGGGCGGCGGTGGGTTCGTCCAGGATCAGCAGGCGCACGTTCTTGGACAGTGCCTTGGCGATCTCGACCAGCTGCTGCTGGCCCACGCCAAGCGTGTCGACGCGGGTGCCGGGCGCGGCGCGCAGGCCGACCTTGGCCAGCAGGGCCTCGGTCTGGCGGAAGGTCTCGGGCCAGTCGATGACGCCGCGGGTGGCGCGTTCGTTGCCCAGGAAGATGTTCTCGGCGACGGTCAGCAGCGGCACCAGGGCCAGCTCCTGATGGATGATGATGATGCCCAGATCCTCGCTGTCGCGGATGGACCGGAAGGCCGCGGGGTGGCCGTCATAGGTGATCTGCCCCTCATAGCTGCCGGCCGGATAGACGCCCGACAGCACCTTCATCAGCGTGGACTTGCCCGCGCCGTTCTCGCCGCAGATGGCATGGATCTCGCCCTCGGCGACCTCCAGGCTGACATCGTCCAGCGCCCTGACCCCCGGAAAGGTCTTGGTGATCCGGTCCATCCGCAACAGCGCGCCCATGGCTCTCCTCCCGTCGGTGCGGGCCGCCCGCGAGGGGCGGCCCGACGCGCCTTATTGCAGCTGTTCGGCGGTGTAATAGCCGCTGTCGATCAGCACCTGCTGCCAGTTCGAGGCATCGACGCCCACCGGCTCCAGCAGGAAGGAGGGCACGACCTTGACGCCGTTGTCATAGGTCTCGGTGTCGTTCACCTCCGGCTCGGTCCCCTTCAGGACGGCATCGACCATGCCCACCGTGACGCGGGCCAGCTCTCGGGTGTCCTTGAAGACGGTGGAATACTGCTCTCCGGCCTGGATCGACTTGACCGACGGGATCTCGGCATCCTGGCCGGTGACGATGGGCATGGTCTGGTCGCCCGACCCGTAGCCCACCCCCTTGAGCGAGGACAGGATGCCGATGGACAGCCCGTCATAGGGCGACAGCACGCCATGCACCGCGGCCTGGGTGTAATTCGCGGACAGGAGGTTATCCATCCGCGCCTGCGCCGCCGCGCCGTCCCACCGGAGCGTGCCGACCGTGTCCATGCCCATTTGGCCGGAGGGAGTGGCGATGCGGCCCTCATCGATCAGCGGCTGCAGGACCGACATCGCGCCGTCGTAGAAGAAATAGGCGTTGTTGTCGTCCGGGCTGCCGCCGAACAGCTCCACGTTCCAGGGCTGCACGTCGGGGAAGCGCTCCTCCAGGCCGCGAACCAGGGAATTGGCCTGCTCGACCCCCACGCTGAAATTGTCGAAGGTCGCGTAGTAATCCACATCCGGCGAATCCCGGATCAGCCGGTCATAGGCGATGACCGGAATGTCGGAGGCGGCCGCATTGGCCAGGGCGTTCGACAGCGTGGTCCCGTCGATGGCCGCGATCACCAGCACGTCGACGCCCTGGGAGATCATGTTCTCGACCTGGGCCAGCTGGTTGGGGATGTCGTCCTCGGCATATTGCAGGGTCGTCTCGTAGCCCGCCTCCTGGAACTGGCGGACCATGTTGTTGCCGTCGTCGATCCAGCGGGCCGAGGATTGCGTCGGCATCGAGATGCCCACGGTCTGGGCCGCGGCGCCGAAGGCCATCCACGAGGTTCCGATCGCCAGCGCGACCGCGGCGGTGTTGAATGTCATGTTACCCTCCCTATCGGCGCCGTGGCGCCGCCCCTGTGCCGCGCCCGCTGCGGGGGCTGCATCAGGACGATAGCAAAGCGCTCGCATATCAGTAAAATGAGATTGACGACGATCAGCATACCGGAAACCGCATGTTGCCCCATCTGCATCTGAAGCCCGCCCCCCTGCGCCTGATCCTGGAGATCGCCGAGACCGGCCAGCTGCAGCAGGCCGCCGCCCATTGCGCCATGACCCAGCCCGCCGCATCGCGCATGCTGGCCGAGGTCGAGCGGCAATGCGGCGCCCCCCTGTTCATCCGCCAGCCCAAGGGCATGTCGCCGACCGAGATCGGCACCACCGTCCTGCGCCGCGCGCGGGTGATCCTGCGCGAGATGCAGGGCATGGCCGAAGACGTGCACGCCCTGCGCGGCGGGCAGGCGGGGTCGGTGCATGTGGGCGCGGTGACGGGGCCCGCGGTCGGCTATCTGACCGCCTCGATCCGCGCGATCAAGCGCGACACGCCCGAGGCGGACATCACCGTGGACGTGATGCCCTCGCGCGAGTTGCTGGGTCAGCTGAGCCTGGGGCAGATGGACTTCGCGCTGGCCCGCATCCTGCCCGAATTCGACAGCCGCGAGTTCCAGATCACGCCGCTGCGCGACGAGAAGGTGACCTTCTGCGTGCGGGCGGGCCATCCTCTGGCCGGGGCGGCGCAGGTCGGTCTGGCCGATCTGCACGATCAGGAATGGATCATGCAGTCCCGCGGCGCCCCGATCCGCGAAGCCACGATGGAGGCCTTTGCCGCCGCGGGCCTGCCCGAGCCGCGCAACATCGTGAACAGCCCCTCGATCCTGTTCACCATCGCCTATCTGGTGCAGGGCGATGCGATCGCCTCGATCTCGGAGGAGGTGGCGCAGCTCCTGATGCGCCCGCCGGTCAATGCGGGCTTTGCGGTGCTGGACCACCCGCTGGATATCCGGGTGGCGCCCTATTACCTGCTGTCGCTGCGCCGCCGCCCGCTGTCGCCTTTGGCCGCACGCATCCGCGACGCGGTGATCCGGGCGACCCGCGTCACGCCGGCATCACCGGGCTGATCAGCGGCCGCCCCGCGAAATGGGCGTCCAGATTGTCCACCATCAGCGCCGCCATCGCGTCCCGCGTCTGCACCGTCCCCGAGCCCTGATGCGGCGACAGGGTGACGTTGCGCAGCGCCGTCAGACGCGGATCGGGGTCGGGCTCCGAGGCGAAGACGTCCAGCGCCGCCGCCCCCAGCCTGCCCGATTGCAGGGCGGCGATCATCGCCTCCTCGTCCACCACGCTGCCGCGGGCCACGTTGACGAACAGCCCCTGAGGCCCAAGCGCCTCCAGCACATCCCCCGAGATCAGCCCCTGCGTCCCGGCCCCGCCCGCGACGATGGCGATCAGGATGTCGCTGTCGGCGGCCAGCGTTTCCAGGTCGGGCTGGAACGGCAGGTCGATCCCCTTGTCGCGGCGGTTCCAATAGGCGACCTGCAGGCCCAGCATCCCGGCCAGCTCGGCGATCTTCTGCCCGATCGTGCCCATGCCGACGATGCCCAGCCTGCGCCCGCGGAAGGACCGCTGCAGCGGGAACGACCCGTTGCGCGCCCAGTCACCGCTGCGCACCCAGGCATCGGCTGCGACCATGTCGCGCCAGCCCATCTGCGCCAGCAGCAGCGCCATGTCGGCCACCTCCTCGGCCAGCGCCGGAGAGGCGTTGGTCAGCGCGATCCCCCGCGCGGCGATGGCATCGGTGTCGAAGGCGTCATAGCCCGCCGACCCGCAGCTGATGATCTCCAGCGCGGGCAGGCGCTCCAGCAGGGCGGCGTCGATGGGCACATGGCCGATGGCCGCGATGGCACGGATATCTGCGCCGTGGCGGTCCAGCAGCGCATCGCGATCATCCGCCCGGTCCAGCCGGTGCAGCGCATAGCCCGCCTCCAGCCGGGCCAGGGCTTCGGGGCGGGTCGGGGTCATCAACAGGACGTCATGGCGCATGGGGGCCCTTTCCGGCGTTTGGGACCCGCGGACGGGCCGTGCCGGGACACCATGCACAAGGCGGCGGGGGCCTGCCACGTAAAACCGCCCCCGCCGCCCGCGACCGCGTCAGCGCAGGACGTAATCGACCTGCGATCCGTCCTCGGCGGCAAAGCGCACATGGACCAGCGTCGCGCCCGCATACCACAGGTCGCGGTTCAGCCCGCCGCGCAGAGCGTAATGGGTGGCCGCGACCGTGCCGGACCCGGTGGCCACGGTCTCGGTCCCCAGATTGCTGACGCTGATCGGGTCGGTGCTGCCGTCGATGGTGTTCAGCACCGCCTGCGACCGCACCATGTCCGCGTTCCACAGGCTGGCCGGGATCAGCGCCGTCGCACCTACCTGGATGTCATGCGGCGTGCCGTTGTCATCCGTGCGCGAGGTCAGGCCGGCCAGCCGGCCGCCGCGCCAGGTCTCGGTGCTGGTCTGGGAAAAGCGATAGGCGCTGACGCCGATCACCGGCACCCGGACATGCACGTCGGTGGCGATGTCCACGGTGACGTCGTCGCCCGATCCGCGGAAGGTGACGACATAGTCGCCGATGTCGCGGTCCTTGCGGATCACGTCGAAGGCCAGGCGCCCGGAGGCGGGGACGCTGGCGCCGGGGGATGCGATGGCGGCAGGCGCCAGGGCCAGCGCGGTCAGCAGCGTCAGAAGGCGGGTCATGCGGGGTTTCATGTCAGATCGTTCCCATGCCGATGAACAGGTTGCGGTTGGCGTCGGCGATGGCGCGGCGGCCATGCATGACGCGGGTGTTGTCCAGGATGGCAATGTCGCCGTCCTGCCAGTTGATCTCATGCGTGACCTCCTCGGCCAGGGCGCGGATCTGCTCGATCTCCTCCGGGGTCACCTCGGAGCCGTCGGCCATGGCATAGCGCGGCGGCTGATAGTTGTGCGACGGACCCAGCACGGCATTGGCAAAGCCGCGCGTCTCTCCGCCCAGGGCCGACGGACGCACCGGGTCCAGCGTCAGGCGATAGGTCAGAGAGCCGTCCGGGTGCAGGGCAAAGTCCTGATCCGGGATCGCCGCCTTGAACTGCAGGACATGCTCCATCGTGACCTGCGCGGGGTCCGAGATGGCCGGGTGTTCGTTCGCCAGATAGCGTTTCCACAGCGCCTCGGGCAGGACGCGCTCGACGGTCATGCGCTGCGACCAGCGGGCCTTTTGCGCATCGTCGAACCGGTCCCAGACCGCGCGGCCGTCGCAGATGGTGGTCTGCGAGCCCTCGAAGGCGGCGGTCTGGGCGAAGAAGGTCACGATGTCGGGGCAGCGGGGCGTGTTGCCGTTCTCGATATGCAGGCCGATGGGGCCCAGGCCCGCCTCGACCATCTGCGTGGTGTCGGTGCTGTGGCTGCGCGCCGGATCGAAGGTCACGCGGCGGCACAGCGTCGTCACCACGCCGGAGAACGCCTCCATGTCGGGCTGAAAGCCGCGCAGCAGCGTCCAGCCGTCGCGGGCCAGGTCCTCGCGGATGGTGGCCAGCAGGCCCCGATCGGCCAGGCCGCCCGGATGGTCGCGGTGGCGCAGGATGTTGTAGCTCATGGGGATCCTCATCACTTGGGAAGGGTCGCGGCGGCGATGACCGCCGGATCTCGGGCCAGGCGCATCAGCGCCCGGTCGATCAGGCCGGGACGCAGGCGTTGGAGGGCCACGAACAGCCGCTCGCGCGAGGCCGGCATCTGTTCGCGCCGACGCGCGGCGATGGCGCGCCAGGCATGGGCCGCGACGGCGTCCGGGCTGTCCAAGGTCATCGCCATCGGCCCGATCAGCGCGTCGAAGCCCTGCGCCGCATCGGTGCGCGTCGCGCGCGGCGCCAGATAGGTGACGGCGATGCCGCGCGGGGCCAGTTCGCGCCGCAGCGCGTCCGACCAGCCCCGCAGCGCGAACTTGGACGCGGAATAGAGGGCGAAATACGGAAACCCGATATCGCCGAAGACCGACCCCACGTTCACGACCTGCCCCCGGCTGGCCGCCAGCGCGCCCAGGAGGTCGCGGGTCAGCGCCATGGGCGCGGCCAGGTTCAGCGCCAGCGTGGCCGCGATCTGCGCGTCGTCGGCGGTGTCGGCGGTGCCCGAAGGCACCATGCCCGCATTGTTGATCAGGATGTCCAGACCAGTCATGGCCACCGCCTGCGCGATGCTGGCGCGGCCGTCGGGGGTGGTCACATCCGCAGGCAGGACCAGCGCGTCGCGCAGCCCCGCCGCGGTCTGTTCCAGCGGCCCTGCGCGGCGGCCGACCAGGATCACGCCGTGGCCCTGGCGGTCGGCCTGGACGGCCAGCGCCCGGCCGATGCCCGACCCGGCCCCCGTGATCAGGATCCTCATGCCGCCACCCCTGCGTTTGCCGGCGCGGGACCGGGAAGCGGCACCAGCAGCGCCGCCGGACAGCGGGCGATGCGCGCGGCCACCTGCCGGTCGGCGGTGCCCGAGGCGCGGATCAGCCCGGCCTCGCGCGGGTCGGCAAAGACCAGCGTGTCGGGGCGGGCATAGTCGGGCAGGGCGGCCAGCCGCGCCGCCAGCGCCGCCATGTCCGGGCTGCCCGTGGCGGCCAGGACCAGCATCAGCCGATCGTCCCCGGTCAGGATCAGGGCGGCCGCCGGGATGGCCGGATCGGCCAGGGCCGCGGCCTCGACCCATTCGGGCGCGATGTTGCGCCCCGAGGCGCGCAGGATCATCGCGTCGCGCCGACCCAGCACCGTCAGCCGCCCATTCGTCAGCTGGCCCAGATCGCCGGTCCGCCACGGTCCGCGATGGGGTGCATGGCCCAGATAGCCCGACATCACGGCGGGGCCGTCGACCACGATCTCTCCATCCTCGATGCGCAGGTCCACGCCGTCCAGGGGCAGCATCGCGGTGCCGCCTGCGGGCGTCATGGCCACGACCGATGACGCCTCGGACAGGCCATAGCCCTCGGCCACGGGCAGGCCCAGGGCGCGGGCCTCGGCCAGAAGCGCTGGAGAGACAGGCGCACCGCCCACCGCGATGTAGCGCAGGTTGTCCGGTGCCTGCGCGCCCTGCCGCAGGGCCGCGACCCACAGCGTCAGCTGGCGCGGGGCCAGCACGGTGACGGTCGGACGGCAGGCGGCGGCCGCGCGTGCCAGGGCGGTGCCGTCGCCGGTGAAGAGGCAGGCCGTCCCCTCGGCCAGGATGACCGTCTCGGCGCCGGTCAGCACCGGCACGAAGATGCCGCAGATCTGCTCCAGCAGCTGCGACAACGGCAGGACCGACAGATAGCGGTCGCGGGGGTCGGCCCCGATGGCCGCCGCCAGCGCGCGGGTCTGGGCACTCAGCTGACGGTCGCCCAGCACGACCCCCTTGGGCCGCCCGGTCGTCCCCGAGGTATAGATCACCCGGTCCGCACCGCCCGCGTAGTCCAGCGGCAGCGCGGCGTCCGATCGCGGCAGGCGGTCGATCAGCGCGGCGCCGGAATCGGCCAGCAGGTGATCGACCTGCCCGGCCGAGAAGAAGCCCGGAACCGGCACCACGCGGCACCCGGCCAGGGTCGCGGCCAGATCGGCGATGACATAGTCCAGCCCAGCAAGGCGCAGGCCCACCGTGCGGGGGCCGTCCGCAAAGCCAGCGGCGGCGCGCCCGACGGCCTGGGCAAGGCCCGCCCAGGTGATGTGGCGTTCGCCATCGCGAAAGGCGATGGCACCGGGCCGCTGGCGGGTATGGCGGGCGAGGGCGTCGAAGATCGGTGTCATCGGGCGGCTACCTTGCTGAGGGGGCGGGGCATGAAGCGCAGCGGTTCGGACCGTTCGGCCAGCGCGCAGACCCAGGGGTCGGTGTCGTAATAGCGGCCCCATGAGGCCGCCTCGGGCAGGCATTCGGCCCGCGCAGGCGCCAGCGCCAGCAGCGGCACGCCGGTCCGCCGCAGCATCGCGACCAGCGCGGCGGTGGCGGTGAACAGGCCCCAGCTCTTGCCGCGCAGGCGGCCTTCGGCGGCGATGGCCTCGATCAGGGGCAGGGTGGCGATGGGGCGGGGGCAGGCCATCGACACGACCTCCAGGATGTCACCGTCGCGGACCGTGCCGCCGCTGCGCTCTGACAGAAGCTGCGCCACAGGACGGTCCAGATAGACCTGGGAGAAGAAGCCCGACGCCGCATCGCGCAGCCCCGCCGCCCCCAGCACCGTGCCCGCAGCCGAGCGCGCGACGGCCAGAGGCACCGCGGGCAGGGTCATGGCGGCGCCATGGCTGTCGCGGAAATGCCCCTCGATCATCCGGGCGGCGGGCTGCCAGCCGGGGTCCGACGGCGGCAGGATCTGCAGGCGCATGGCGTGGTCGGACAGGTGGCGCAGGGCTTGCATGGCGGGACCTTTGCGTGGTTCATGCCCCCCGTCTGGCGGGCGAAGCTTGCAGCAGGCTTACAGGCCGCCGGCCGCGCATTACGACGCCGTGAGGCGCGGATTTCCGTTGATCCGGGCGCGCGGCCCCGCCATGTCTGGGCGCAACGAGGGGAGATGCGATGCGGGTGCTGCTGATCGAGGACGAGGCCGACATCGCCGATGCGCTGGTCCGCTACCTGCGCGCGCAGGGCCATGCGGTCGATCATGCGCCGGACCTGGACACGGCGCGGGCGGCGCTGGAGGTGGCGGCCTTCGACGCGATCCTGCTGGATCTGGCGCTGCCGGACGGGTCGGGACTGGTGCTGCTGCGCGAACAGCGCCATCGCGGCAACCGCGTGCCGGTGATCATCGCGACCGCGCGCGACCAGATCACCGAACGCATCGCCGGGCTGGATGCGGGCGCGGACGACTATGTCGTCAAGCCCTATGACCTGGCCGAGATCGAGGCGCGGCTGCGCGCCAACGCCCGCCGCGCCACGGGCGATCCGGCGACCGAGAGCCGCTTGGGCGGGCTGCGGGTGGACCGCGCCGGCGCCCGGCTGTTCAGGGACGAGACCGAGATCCGCCTGACCTCGCGCGAATGGGCCCTGTTCGACGCGCTTCTGTCGGCGCGGGGCCGGGTGCTGTCCAAGCAGGCGCTGGAGGACCGGCTCTATGCCTTCGACGACGCGATCGAGGGGAACGCGGTCGAGGTCTATGTCTCGCGTCTGCGCGGCAAGCTGGGGGCCGATGCGATCCAGACCCGGCGCGGCCTGGGATACCTGATCCCGTGACGCGGCCGTGGTCCCTGCGCGGGCGGCTGGTCCGGCGGGTGGTGCTGGGGGCCTGCGCCGCCTGGCTGGCCGGGGTCGCACTGGCCGCGACGGTGATCTCGCACGAGATGTCCGAGCTGATGGATGACAGCCTGGCGGCCTCGGCCCGGCTGTCGATGGCGCTGTATCAGGGCGGGGGGCAGGTCGGCGCGGTGATCCCCGAGGACAGCGCCATCCGCATCATCGACGCGGGCGTGGCGGTGACCGAGGCCCCCTGGACGCCGGTCGGGACCGATGGCGGGCAGGACGTGGCCGGCTGGCGGGTGTTCCGGCTCAGCGATCCGGCAGGCGATCTGGTCGTCGAGGTCGGCCACACCACCGCCTGGCGCCGCGACGAACTGCGCGAGAGCCTGATCGCGCTGGTGGCGCTGATGCTGCCGGTGCTGCTGGCCGCGCCCCTGGCCATCGGGCGCGCGGTCGGATCGGCGCTGCGCCCCACGACGCGCTTCGCGACAGAATTGCGTGGCCGGTCGGCGCAGGACCTGTCGCCGGTCGACGCGCCCGACCTGCCGGTCGAGCTGGCCCCGATCCCGCAGGCGCTGAACGGCTATCTGGACACGATCCGCGCCCGCATCGACGCGGAACGCCAGTTCGCCACCAATGCCGCGCATGAGCTGCGCACCCCCATCGCCGCCGCGTCCGGCCAGGCGCAGCTGATCGCGGCGGGGCTGGCCGATGGGGCGGCGGCGGGGCGGCTGGCGGGCGCGCTTGGCCGGATGGGGCATCTTGTGGACCGCCTGCTGCAGCTGTCGCGGGCCGAGGCCGGATCGCCCGGCGCGGGCCCCTGCGACCTGATCCGCGTGGCGCGGATGGTCATCGACGATCTGGGCCTGCCCCTGCGCTTCGACGATGGAGAGATGACGGCGGCCCCCGTCGCGGTCGATCCCGACGCGCTGGCGCTGATCCTGCGCAACCTGCTGCGCAACGCGGCCGATCACGGGGCGGGCGACATTCGCGTGGTGGTCGCGGCCGGGCCGGTGCTGACGGTGGGCAATGCGGTCGGGCCGGGGGCGGCGTTCAGGCACGCGACCTTCGACAAGTCCGCGACGTCGCAGGGGGCGGGGCTGGGGCTGGCCATCATCGCGCGGATCGCGGGCGCACAGGGCATCGCGGTCGATTACGCGATGGAGGCGGGCCGCGCTGCGGTCACGCTTCGGCTGCCGCGGGCGGAGAAGGGGTCAGCTGTCAAAGCCGAATGAGGGCTCCATCGCCTCCCAGCTCTGATCCATGGGCCAGGCCGCGCTGACCGGCAGCGAGACATGGCCGTAGCGGAACGACATCTGCGCCTCGGCCTCTGCCTCGCCCCGACCTGCACCTGCCAGAAGCAGTGCCGCGGCCAGTCCCGTCCGGTCGGCCCCGGCCTTGCAATGGATCAGCACCGGCTTGGGCAAGGCCTCCATCAGGGCCATCAGCGCCGCGGCGCGGTCCGGCGTCAGGAACTCGCGGTCGCGCATGGCGAAGTCGGCATGCGTCAGGGTCAGGCGCGCGGCGGTCTGCCGTTCGGCGCGATACCAGTCTGCATCCGACGGCCCGCGCAGGTTCAGGACGCTGCGAAACCCGTACGCCGCCGTCCGCTCCACCAGCTGCGCCGCCGAGGGCTGGGCCGATCGGTAGACCTCGCCCTCCAGCACCGCGTGCAGGTTGCCGCTTTGCTGCAGCCACGCAGCCCATCCGCCGCCGGCGATAACGGCCAGAATCGGTCGGGCCACGATCACTGCGGCCCACCGCCTCACGGGCGGTCCCGGTCGGACAGGGGGCGCTTGGTTCCCGTCAGCATGGACAGGACCAGGTTCTCGTGGTGGCGCAGGCTCTCGACCAGGACGCCCGCGACATGCAGCCCTGCCAGCACCAGGATCAGCGTGGCCAGGACCTCATGGACCTCCTCCATCGCGGGCGATCCCCAGAAGGCGTCGGTCGTCTGCAGCCAGCCGGTCAGCGCGGTCCCCGCCACCGTCAGCAGCAGCGCCAGGATCATCGCGCCGCCCGCCGGGTTGTGGCCCAAAAAGCGGCGCTCGCGCCCGGCGCGCAGGTCGCGCAGATAGGCCAGGACCGGACGCGGCCCGCGGATGAAATCCGAGAACCGGGCATGGCGGGGGCCGATCAGCCCCCAGACCACGCGCAGCGCGATCAGCCCGGCGATGGCGTAACCCACGCCCTGATGCAGGACCTTCGGCCCGTCGGCGGTCAGCCAGGCCGTGGCGATGCCCGCGACCAGCGACCAGTGGAACAACCGCACGAAGCCGTCCCATACGCGGACACGCTCAGTCGTCATCGCCCACGGCCTCGAAGGTGGCGGGGTCGAAGAAGGTCTCGACCCGCTTGCCGTCGGCATCATGGCCATAGACCTCGTAGCAGCCGTCCTCGGTCTTGACGTTGCTGACGGTCCAGCCCTTCGCGGTCAGGTCGGCGGTCAGCTCCTCGACCGGGCGCCAGTCGGCCTGCGGCACGGCGCAGCGCTCGGCGGCAAGGGCGGGAAAGGCCAGACCGGCCAGGATCAGGGCAGCAAGGGGGGTACGCATGGAACGCTCCGTCATCGGTGTTTCGATGCCGGCATCCATGCCCGCCTCAGCTTGCGCCAACCTTACAATCCGCGCCCGTCGCATCAATGTGGGTCACGCGGCGGCGACGCCGAACAGATGCCCGACCGCCGCGGTGGCGGCCATGGCCATCGCGCCCCAGACCAGCACCCGCAGCGTGCCGCGCCGCATGCCGGCGCCCCCGGCCCGCGCGCCGACCGCCCCCAGCCCCGCCAGCGCCAGCAGCGTGACCCCCGTGACCCAAACGGCGATCGCCCCGTCCGGCGCCACCGCCGCCATGCCGAGCGGCAGCGCCGCGCCCGCCGCAAAGGTCGCGGCGGACACGATCGCCGCCTGCACCGGGGCGGCGGTCGTGACCTCCGACATCCCCAGCTCGTCGCGCAGGTGGCTGCCCAAGGCGTCGCGTTCGGTCAGCTGTACGGCGACCTGTCGCGCCAGCGCCGGGTCCAGCCCGCGCTGGACATAGATCGCCGTCAGCTCGTCCAGCTCACCGTCGGGATCGGTGGCCAGCTCGGCCCTCTCGCGGGCCAGGTCGGCCTGTTCGGTATCCGACTGCGAGCTGACCGAGACATATTCGCCCGCCGCCATCGACATGGCCCCCGCCGCGAGCCCGGCCATCCCCGCGACCAGGATCTGGCCGCGATCGCCGCTGGCGGCGGCCACCCCCACGATCAGGCTGGCGGTCGAGACGATGCCGTCATTCGCCCCCATCACGGCGGCGCGCAGCCAGCCGATCCGGTGGACGAGATGGGCCTCGGGGCGGGCATGGGACAGCATCGGGTCGCTCCTTCGGGAAGACGGCCACCGACCGGGGATCGGGTCGGCGGCCTGCGTGTCGAATGCGATCATAGCGCGGGAATTGGGCGGCGTATCGCCGGAAACCGACCCGCGGCAGGGGTCGCGCGCAACGCCGTTGCGAATCACAATTATAGGGGATACCCCTATGCCTATGAGCCATGTATCCCATCATCAGGCCAGGCTTCTGGCCCGCGTCCGTCGCCTCAAGGGGCAGATCGAGGCCGTCGAACGGCAGCTGGAGGCCGGTGCCCCCTGCGGGGAGGTGATGAACCTGGTCGCCTCCATCCGCGGCGCCATCGGCGGCCTGACCGGAGAGCTGATCGAGGATCACATCCGCGCCCATGTCGCGGACCCGGACCACGATCCCGACCCCGAACGCGCCCAGGCCGCGGGCGAACTGATCTCCGTCATCAGGACCTATCTGAAATGAGCCTCGACCCCGCGCGCTTTGCCACGCCGCACGATCACGTCTATCTGGGCGGCAATCACGACCGGAACGAACGGCGCACCTGGCTGGTCATCGCGATCACCGCCGCCATGATGGTCATCGAGATCACCGCCGGGACCCTTTACGGCTCCATGGCGCTGGTCGCGGATGGCTGGCACATGTCGACCCATGCCGGGGCCATGCTGATCGCGGCGCTGGCCTATCGCTATGCGCGGCGCAACGCCGGCAACAGCCGCTTCACCTTCGGCACCGGCAAGGTGGGCGATCTGGCGGCCTTCGCCAGCGCCGTCGTCCTGGCCCTGGTGGCCCTGCTGATTGCCTGGGAGAGCGTGATGCGCTTCTACCGGCCGGTCGAGATCGATTTCCGGCAGGCCATCGTGGTGGCCGTGATCGGCCTGGCGGTCAACCTGCTCTGCGCCTGGCTGCTGCGCGAGGACCATTCGCATGATCACGCGCATGGGCACGGGCATTCGCACGGGCACGACCATGCCCCGGACAACAACCTCCGGGCCGCCTACATGCATGTCCTGGCGGATGCCCTGACCTCGGTTCTGGCGATCGGCGCGCTGACCTTGGGCAGTCTCTACAGCTGGGACCGGCTGGACCCGGCCATGGGGATCGTCGGCGGGCTGGTCATCGCGCGGTGGTCATGGGGCCTGATCCGCGACACCGGTCGGGTCCTGCTGGACTATGTGCCGGCCGACGAGGACCTGCCCGACGAGATTCGCGCCGCCCTCGAGACGGACACGGACATGGTCACCGACCTCCACGTCTGGCAGCTGGGGCCGGGACGGCGCGCC
The DNA here is from genome assembly GCF_046736325.1 of Paracoccus sp. ME4. Lineage (GTDB taxonomy): Bacteria > Pseudomonadota > Alphaproteobacteria > Rhodobacterales > Rhodobacteraceae > Paracoccus. Next base: position 181,502 of record NZ_CP151279.1, on the reverse strand, counting down.
GGGATCGCGGCGATCCGCTCGACGGCGCCGCTGTCGCTGGACGCCTATCGCGCCAAGCTCTCGCATATCCATGACCTGTCGCACATGACGATCGAGATCGAGCGGGCGCCGTCATCGCGCTAGTTCCGGCGGGTTGATCCTATCCAGCGTCCGGTTCTTCCGATGCTGGGGTGCGACATGGCGGTCTGCGTCTCGCGCCCCGTCCGCAATCGGGGGCCCTGCATCCCTGACGCCTCGGGCCGTGCGGTTCAAGTCGGCGGTCGGGAATATGGGATGCGCGGAACATAATTCGGATTACCGTTACAACTTAGTTCCCGATCCGGGCGTCACCTCATTCGATGCAGCGACACTGGCACATGAGCCGTGATCGAGGGCCTGACACTCAACGCCGATCCCTTGGCGGGCAATGCCGGTGCAGGTGACCGACCGCTACGCCAAGGGATTGGTCGACCCGTTGCCGATCGACCTTCGGCCACAGCATCCGCGCCGGGGACCTGGATTGCAGCGCTGAAGAACCCGGACGGCCTGCCGCGGCATCGCAGCCAGGCGGTCGCGCCCTCAGCGGAAGGCAAAGTCCGGCCCGTCCGCTGCCCTGCCCCGTGCCGTCGGACCCGGCGCCGCAGCGTCGGTGCACAGATCGCGGACGATGGCGTGGAGGACGCGGCGCGCCTCCTGCAGCTCGGCGGTCAGGACGAACTCGTCGGCGCGGTGGGCACGCTCGATCAAGCCGGGGCCGCAGATGACCGCGGGGATGCCGGCCTGCGCGAAAAGGCCCGCCTCGGTGCCGTAGCTGACCGCCGCGATGGGCGTCCGGCCCGTAAGCGCGGCAAGGCGCCGCGCCAGCGCGGGATCGGTCGCCGGGCGGAGCGACGGATAGCTGGCGCGCAGATGGACCGCCGCCTCGGGGGGCTGGTCGCGCAGCAGATCGGCGATGACCGCCTCGGCGGGCTGGTCGGGGATGCTTCGCGCCTCGATCAGCAGGCGGGCGTGGTCGGGGATGATGTTGACCGCCGTGCCGCCCGCGATCACGCCCGCCTGCAGCGTGGTGCAGGGCGGATCGAAGGCCGGATCGAACGGGCCGTCACGCCGCAGCCGCGCGGCCAGTGCTTCGACCGCCAAGGCCAGGCGCGCGGCGGGATAGATGGCGTTCACCCCCTGCGCGGGGTCCGAACTGTGGCCGGGACGGCCGGTGAAGGTGACCTCCACCGTGCGCTTGCCCTTGTGGGCCAGGACCGGGGCCATGCCCGACGGCTCGCCCACGATGCAGCCCAGGGGCTGCGCGATCAGATCGGGCAGGCGCGCGATCAGATGGGGCACGCCCTGACAGCCGATCTCCTCGTCGCAGGAGATCGCCAGATGCACGGGCCGGGTCAGCGGCATGGCCAGCAGATCGGGCACAAGATCCAGCATCACCGCCAGAAAGCCTTTCATGTCGCTCGTGCCGCGCCCGACCAGCCGGTCGTCCCGGACCGTCAGGCGGAAGGGGTCGCTGCCCCAGTCCTGGCCCTCGGCCGAGACCACGTCGCTGTGGCCCGACAGCATCAGGCCGGGGCGGTCCGCGGGGCCGATGCTGGCCAGGATGTTCCAGCGTCCCTCGGGCGTGGGGACGCGGTGCAGCGCGATGCCGGGACGGTCCAGCAGGGCGCAGATCGCGTCGGTGATGGCCGCATTCGGCGTGCCGGGCAGCGAGGGGACGGCGACGAGGCGCGCCAGGATGTCGGTCAGGCTCATGTTGGCTCCTTTGCCGCCAGTCTGCGCGGGCCGTGGCGCAGATGCTGCCGAAGCCGGGGGGTGGGAACGGAACGATCCGCCGCCTTGACCGCGAATGGCGCAAATCCTGCCGCGACGGCGGGGCTAGCCTGCCCCCGAACCCCATTCGGAGGCCGCCATGAGCCTGAGTTTCGACCCCGACCGCCTGACGCTGCCGCTTGGCCATGTCATCGACGGCACGCTTGTCCCGGCGGCGGGCGCGCTGGCGATGCACCGCCCCTCGGACGGGGCCGGATACGCCGCCTGCCCCGTCGCGGATGCCGAGATGGTGGACCGCGCCGTGCAGTCGGGGCGGCGCGCGCAGGCGGCGGGCTGGGGCGGGGCCGTGCCGCGCGACCGGACGCGGGCGCTGCACCGGTGGGCCGACCTGATCGAGGCCGACGCCCCGCATCTGGCGCAGCTGGAGGCGCTGTCCTCGACCCGGCCGGTGGCGCAGCTGGGGCCTGGCGACATCGCCGTCACCGCCGAACAGATCCGCTTCTTCGCCGAGATGGCCGACAAGGAGGGCGGCGATCTGGCCCCCACCCGCGACGCCTCCCTGGGGATGACGGTGACCGAACCTTACGGCGTGGTGGGCGCGATCACGCCCTGGAACTTTCCGATCTCCATGGCGGGATGGAAGCTGGGGCCGGCGCTGGCGGCGGGCAATGCCGTGGTGCTGAAACCCTCCGAGATGACCCCCTTCTCCACGATCCGTCTGGCGCTGCTGGCGGTTCAGGCGGGCATTCCGGCGGGGCTGGTCAACGTGGTCCTGGGCGACGGGCCTGTGACCGGCAACGCGATCACCGGCCATCCCGACATCGCCAAGGTCAGCTTCACCGGATCGACCGGCGCGGGCCAGGCCATCATGGCCAATGTCGCGCGCACCGGCATGAAGCCCATGACGCTGGAGCTGGGCGGCAAGTCGCCGCAGATCGTCTTTGCCGATGCCGACCTGGACCTGGCGGCCGAGGCGATCGCCCGGTCGATCATCTTCAACGCGGGCCAGGCCTGCGTGGCGGGCAGCCGCGTCATCGCCGACCGGCGCATCATCGACGCCCTGGCGCAGAAGCTGGCCGCGCGGCTGGTGCCCACGGGCGTGGGTCCCACCTGGGACGGGGCCAGCGCCTATTCCCCGATCATCTCGGAACGCCAGCTTCAGCGCATCGACGGCATCGTGTCGGACGCGGTGGCGCAGGGCGCGCAGGTCTTGGCCGGGGGCCGGAGGCTGGACCGCGCAGGCTGGTTCTATGCGCCCACGCTGCTGACCGATCTGCCCCCCGACAGCCCCGCCCTGCTGCAGGAGATCTTTGGCCCGGTCCTGACGCTGCAGGGCTTCGATGACGAGGATCAGGCCATGGCCCTGTCGGACCATCCGACCTACGGGCTCTGCGCCGGCATCTTTACACGCGACCTCTCGCGGGCCATGCGGGCCATGCGGCGGGTCCGGGCAGGCACGGTCTGGATCAACCGCTATGGTCGCTCGCGCGATCACATCCTGCCGACCGGGGGCTATGGCCAGTCGGGCATCGGCAAGGATCTGGGCCGCGAGGCCTATCGCGCAAGCCGCCAGCAGAAGACCGTGCTGATCGACATCTGAGGAGCCTTACCATGACACATCGCATCGCCCTGATCCCCGGAGACGGAATCGGCATTCCCGTGACCGAGGCCGCCCTGCGCGTCATGGAGGCCTCGGGCGCCGACATCGCGACCGAGAGCCTGCCCTGGTCCTGCGACCACTATCTGCAGCACGGCCGCATGATGCCCGAGGACGGGATCGAGACGCTGCGGCGCTTCGACGCGATCCTTCTGGGCGCGGTCGGCTGGCCCGCCCGCGTGCCCGATGCCGTGTCGCTGCACGGGCTGCTGCTGCCGATCCGCAAGGCCTTCGTGCAATACGCCAACATCCGCCCGCACCGCCTGCTGCCCGGCGTCGAGGGCCCGCTGAAGACCCGCGATTTCGACATCCTCTGCATCCGCGAGAACACCGAGGGCGAATATTCCGGCGCCGGCGGCCGCGTCCATCAGGGCACCCCCGATGAGGTCGCGGTCGAGACCTCGATCTTCACCCGCGCAGGCGTCGAGCGCATCCTGCGCTTCGGCTTCGAGCAGGCGCGGGCGCGGCGGGGCCTGCTGGCCTCGGTCACGAAATCCAACGCGCAGCGCCACAGCATGGTCTTCTGGGACGAGGTCACCGACCAGATCGCCGCCGAATATCCCGATGTCACGGTCACCCGCTACCACATCGACGCGATGTGCGCGCGGATGGTCATGGCGCCCGAGACGCTGGACGTGGTCGTGGCCTCGAACCTCTTCGGTGACATCCTGACGGATCTGGGCGCGGCCATCCAGGGCGGCCTGGGCTTCGCGGCCTCGGCCAATATCGACCCGACGCGCCGCAACCCCTCGATGTTCGAGCCCGTCCACGGTTCGGCCCCCGACATCGCGGACAAGGGCATCGCCAACCCGATGGCGACCTTCTGGTCGGCGGCGATGATGCTGGAGCATCTGGGCCAGACCGCCCCCGCCGCCCGCATCATGGCCGCGCTGGAGGCCGCCACCGGTCGCGGCATCGGCACCCGTCCGGGCCGCGACACCACCGACGCCATCACCACGGCCGTTCTGGCCCATCTGGAGGACTGACCCATGACGATCCACGCCCCCATCAGCCGGCTGGCCGATCCGGACCTGATGCGCCAGCAGGCGCTGATCGGGGGGCGGTGGGTCGATGCCGATGACGGCGCCACGGTCGCGGTCACCGACCCGGCGACCGGCGCGACCCTGGGCACGGTGCCCGATGTCGGCGCCGCCCAGACCCGCGACGCGATCGCGGCGGCCGATGCGGCCTTCGCCGACTGGCGCCATCGCCCGTCGGCGGAGCGCGCCGATCTGCTGATGGCCTGGCACGACCTGATGGTCGCCGCGACCGAGGATCTGGCGCTGATCCTGACGCTGGAGCAGGGCAAGCCCCTGGCCGAATCGCGCGGCGAGATCGCCTATGGCGCCAGCTTCATCAAGTGGTTCGCCGAGGAGGCCCGCCGGATCGAGGGCCAGATCATCCCCGCCCCCACCACCGACCGCCGCATCCTGGCGATGCGCGAGCCGGTCGGCGTCTCGGCCATCATCACGCCCTGGAACTTCCCGAACGCGATGATCACCCGCAAGGTCGGCCCGGCCCTGGCCGCAGGCTGCACCGTGGTGGTCAAGCCCTCGGAGTTCACGCCCTATTCGGCGCTGGCCCTGGGCGTGCTGGCCGAACGCGCGGGCATCCCGGCTGGCGTCATCAACATCGTGACCGGCTTGCCCACCGCCATCGGGGCCGCGCTGACCGACAGCGCGACGGTGCGCAAGCTGTCCTTCACCGGCTCGACCCGCGTGGGGTCCATGCTGATGGGCCAATGCGCGCCCACGGTGAAGCGCCTGTCGCTGGAGCTGGGCGGCAACGCGCCTTTCCTCGTCTTCGACGATGCCGATCTGGACGCCGCGGTCGAGGGGCTGATGGCCGCCAAGTTCCGCAACGGCGGGCAGACCTGCGTCTGCGCGAACCGCATCTTCGTGCAGGACGGCATCCACGACGCCTTCGTCGCGCGCCTGTCGGAGAAGGTCGCGGCCCTCAAGGTCGGCCCCGGCACCGATGCAGACACGCAGATCGGCCCTATGATCAACGCCGCCGCCCTGGAGAAGATCGAGGCGCATCTGGCCGACGCGACCGCCCATGGCGCGTGCATCGCGGCCCAGGCCCCCATCCCCGCAGGGCAATATGCCCGCCCGACCGTGCTGACCGGGGCCACGACCGCGATGCGCCTCGCCTCGGAGGAGACCTTCGGCCCCGTCGCCCCGATCTTCCGCTTCCGCGACGAGGCCCAGGCCGTGGCCGCCGCCAATGCCACCCCCTTCGGCCTGGCCGCCTATTTCTACACCCGCGACCTCTCCCGCGCCTTCCGCGTGGGCGAGGCGCTGGAATTCGGGATGGTGGGCCTGAACACCGGCGCGCTCAGCATGGCCGTCTCGCCCTTCGGGGGCGTCAAGCAGTCGGGCCTGGGCCGCGAGGGCGCCCGCGCCGGGATCGACGAATACCTTGAGACCAAGGCCTTCCACATGGCGGGCCTCTGACGCCGAAGGGCGGGCACAAGGCCCGCCCCTCCGCGCGACGCGGGGTTCCCCAAGGGGCCGATGGGCCCCTTGGGCGTGGGGGTGCGGGGGAGCTGGCTCCCCCGCCCTCCCCGTCAGCCGACGATCACATAGATCTTGCGCACCGTCTCGATGGTCTTCCAGACCCCGCGATAGCCCGGCTTCATGACGAAGCTGTCGCCCTTGCGGAAGACGCGCGGCGCCTGCCCCTCCTCGGTCAGCTCGATCACGCCCTCCAGCAGATGGCAGAACTCGAACGTCTCGCCCTTGATCGAATGGTTCTCTCCGGGCGTCGCCTGCCAGATCCCCGTGCGGATCCTGCCCGCGTTCGTGTCGTCAAAGGCCCAGGTCAGGAAATCCGGGTCCCCTGCGATCAGGCGTTCGGGCGCGCATTTCGCGGCCACCGGTTCCCCGGCCTCGGCCAGGTCGATCTTCTTCAGCAGGCTCATCAGCTCACCTTGTCCTTCATCTTGTAATACATCCCCACCAAAGGCAGGAACCACGGCTTGCCCGAATGCATCGGCACCGCGGCCCAAGGCAGGTCTTCCCATGGGTTCACGCGCGCGCGGCCCATGATCCGGTCGGCGATGATCTCGCCCATATGCGTGGCGATCTGCGCGCCGTGGCCCGAATAGCCCATCGAGAACCAGACCCCGTCCGCCTGCCCCGCGCGCGGAAAGCGGTCGGCGGTCATGTCCACCAGCCCGCCCCAGCAATAGTCGATGCCCACATCCGCCAGCTGCGGGAACACCTCGGCCAGCGCCGCCTTCAGCACCGCGCCGCTGCGCGCGTCCGACCGCTGGTCCGACCGGGCCGAGAATCGCGCCCGCCCGCCCCAGATCAGCCGCCGGTCGGGCGTCAGGCGGAAATAATTTCCGATGTTCATCGAATTGACGAAGGTCCGGTCGCCCGGCACGCTGGCCGCGATCTGCGCCTCGCTCAGGGGCGCGGTCGCGATGATGAAGCTGCCCACCGGCACGATCCGCCGGCGAAACCACGGGAAGGCGTCGCCCGTATAGGCGCCCGTCGCCAGCACCACCTGACCCGCCGTCACCGCGCCGCGCGGCGTCTCCAGCCGCCATCCCGCGCCGGACCGGGTCCGCGCGGTCACCAGCGCCTCCTCATGGATCACCGCGCTGCGCCGGGCGGCGGCATCGGCCAGCCCCGCGACGAAGCGGCCCATATGCATCATCGCGCTGCGCCGTTGCAGCATGCCCCCATGGAAGGCGTCGCTGACCACCTCGGCCTCCAGCGTCGCGCGGTCCAGCCATTCGGTATCGGGATCGGCCTCGCGATGCACCGCCTCGAAGTTGCGGCGCAGCCCCGCGACATGGCTCGCCTTGGAGGCCAGCTTCAGCTTGCCCGACCGACGAAAGCCGCAGTCGATCCCCTCCTCGGCGATGATGCGCTCGATCGTGGCGATCCCGTCGTCGAAGGCGCGGTACAGCGCGCGGGCCTTCTCGGCCCCGAACCGCTCCATCGCGGCCGGATAGCTGTGGGCGATGCCGTTGTTCAGATGCCCGCCATTGCGCCCCGAGGCCCCCGCGCCCACGCGGAGCGCCTCCAGCACGACGACGGACTTGCCCTCCATCGCCAGCCGCCGCGCGGCGCCGAGGCCGGTGAAGCCCGCCCCGATCACCGCCACGTCGTAATCGCCCGCCACCGGCCCGGTGGCCGCCCCGGCAAAGGGCGTGGCGCTGTCCTGCCAGTAGGGAACCTGCCTCACAGCCCGAAGACCCCCGGCAGCCCGCCGATATCCCTGATCTCGGTATAGCCGTAATAGGGGTTCGCCGGTTCATGACCGCGATTGACCCAGACCTTCTGCGCGATGCCCAGATCATGCGCGGTCATCAGGTCATAGCGGAAGGAGGACGAGACGTGGCAGATGTCCTCGGGGCCGCAGCCCAGCTTGTCCAGCATGTATTCGAAACCGCGCATCTGCGGCTTGTAGGCGCCAGTCTCCTCAGCGGTGATGACCATGTGGAAGGGCGCGCCCAGCTTGTCGACATTCGACATGATCTGGCTCTTCATCGCGTTGGACAGGATGACCAGCGGGATCTCCTGCGCAACCTTCGCCAGGCCCGCGGGCACGTCGGGATGCGGACCCCAGGTCGGGACCTCCTCATAGACGCGGACCGCATCCTCGGGGCGGAAGGGCACGCCGTTCGCGCGGCAGGTCCGCTCCAGCGCGTTGTGGACCACCTCGGCATAAGGCTTCCACGCGCCCAGCACCTCGTCCAGGCGATAGGCGGCGAAATCCTTGATGAATTGCACCATCGCCGGTTCGGACAGGACCTCGCCATAGATGCGCCGCGCGGCGCCCGCCATGTCGAAATGCGTCAGCGTGCCGTAGCAGTCGAAGGTGATGAACTTGGGGCGGGGGGACATGGCATGGCCTCTGGATTGGATTGGCGATGCCCCCAGCCTAGGCCCGCCCGGCAGGCCGCACGCGCCGCATCCATGCGCCGTCAAGGCAGATTGCACCGTTCTGGCCCGGACCTGCCGCAGGATATGTCGCGATGGGTTCGGCACGCCTGCCGCGACGCGCCCATGGCGGACCGGGGCACGGCATATCCTGCGGCGGGGCCGCGGCATGACGGCGCAAGATTGTGCCGCGACCGGGCTTACGGCGGCAGATGCCGCGCCCGCCGCGCCAGACTGGCCCCACACGATCCGGAGGCCCCATGTCCGACACCATCACCCTTGCCCCCTTCGCGTCCGAGCATCTGCCGGCCGCCCTGGCCCTGTCCCGCGCCGAGGCCTGGCCGCATCGCGCCGAGGACTGGGCCCTGCTGTCGTCGCTCAGCCGGGGCCTCGTCGCGCTGGCGGATGGCCGGGTCGAGGGCACGGCCCTGCTGACCCGCTTCGGCCCCGTGGGGCTGGTGAACATGATCATCGTGGGCGAGGCGCTGCGCGGCCGCGGCCTGGGCCGCCGCCTGGTCGAGGGGGTCATGGCCGAGGCCGACATTCCCGAATACCGCCTGATCGCGACCGAGGCGGGCCTGCCCCTCTATCGCAAGCTGGGCTTCCTCGAGACCGGCAGCATCCGCCAACATCAGGGCACGGTGACACCGCCGCCCGGCGCGCCCGTCGATTGGGCCAGTGCCGCAGATCATGCCGCGCTGACTGCGCTGGACCGGCAGGCGACCGGCATGGACCGCGCGCCCCTGATCGCGGCGCTGCTGCGCCAGGGCCGTGTCGCGGTGCTGCGCGAGGCCGGGCAGCCCATCGCTTGGGGCGCGATCCGGCCCTTCGGGCGCGGACAGGTCGCGGGGCCGGTCATCGCCCCGGATGGCGCCACGGCGCGCAGCCTCCTGTCCGCGCTGATGGCGGGCCAGGACGGCCGGTTCCTGCGCGTGGACGTGCCCGAGGACAGCGGCCTGTCGCCCTGGATGGAAACGCTTGGCCTGGCACCCGTGGGCGGCGGGGTCGCCATGTCCACGGCCCCCGCGCCCCACGCCGCCCCGATCCGCAGCTTTGCCCTCGCCGCTCAGGCGCTTGGTTGAATAAGGACCCTTCCGATGCTTGCCAATTCCCTGGTCGAACTGGACCGCGCCCATCTGATCCACCCCGTCGCCAGCTGGCGCGGCCATGAGGCGGCGGGCCTGCGCCTGCTGACCCATGGTCAGGGGGCCACCGTGCGCGACGGCGAAGGCAACACCCTCATCGACGGCTTCTCGGGGCTGTGGTGCGTGAATGCGGGCTATGGCCAGCCCTCGGTCATCGAGGCCGCGACGCGGCAGATGCAGCAGCTGTGCTATGCGACGGGCTATTTCGGCCTGGGCGCCGAACCCGCCGTGCGCCTGGCCGCCCGCCTGGCCGAGGCCGCGCCGGGCGATCTGGACCATGTCTATTTCACGCTTGGCGGCTCGGACGCGATCGACAGCACGGTGCGCTTCGTGCGCTATTACTGGAACGCGCGCGGCATGGCGTCGAAGCAGCATTTCATCTCGGTCGCGCAGGGCTATCACGGCTCGTCCACGGTGGGGGCGGGGCTGACGGCGCTGCCGTCCTTCCATGCGGGCTTCGGCGTGCCCTATGACTGGCAGCACAAGATCCCGTCGCACGACCTCTATCGCAACCCGGTGGGCCGCGACCCGCAGGCGGTGATCGAGGCCTCGCGCCGCCATCTGCTGGACAGGATCGCGGCCCTGGGCGGGCCCGAGCATGTCGCGGCCTTCTATGTCGAGCCGATCCAGGGATCGGGCGGCGTCCTGGTCCCCCCGCCGGGCTGGATGAAGGCCATGCGCGACCTGTGCACGGAACACGACATCCTGTTCATCGCCGACGAGGTCATCACCGCCTTCGGCCGCACCGGCCCGCTGTTCGCCTGCGCGGATGAGGGGATCGTGCCGGACTTCATCACCACGGCCAAGGGGCTGACCTCGGGCTATGTGCCGATGGGGGCGGTGTTCATGTCCGACCGGGTCTATCAGGTGATCGCCGACGGGGCGGGCAAGGCCGCGGTCGGGCATGGCCAGACCTATTCGGCGCATCCCGTCTCGGCGGCGGTGGGGCTGGCGGTGCTGGACCTCTATGAGGACGGGCTGCTGGCCAACGGGCGCGCGATGGGCGCGCGGCTGCAGGCGGGGCTTGCCGCGCTGTCGGATCATCCGCTGGTGGGCGACGTGCGCGGGCGCGGCATGCTGGCCGCGATCGAGCTGGTCACCAACAAGGAGGCCAGGACCCCCCTGCCCGCCACGGCGGAACCCGCCACGCGCATCTTCGACCGCGCCTGGTCCGAGGGGCTGGTCCTGCGCGCCTTTGGCTGGGGCGTGCTGGGCTTTGCGCCGCCGCTGTGTTGCACCGAGGCCGAGATCGACCAGATCGTCGAGCGCACCCGCCGCGTCCTGGACCTGACCCTGGACGACCCCGAGATCCGCGCGGTGATGCGCTGATGGCGGTCCTGTTCCTGTCCGAACCGGCACGCGGCGCGGTCTTCGAACGCGCCTTTGCCGACGCCCTGCCCGATCTGCCCTTCCATCTGGGCCATGCGCCCGATCCGGCGGCGGTCGACTACATGGTCGCCTGGACGCCCCCCGCGGACCTCTCGGCCTATCCGAACCTGCGCCTGATCTTTTCGGTCGGGGCGGGGGTGGACCAGTTCGACCTGACCGCCCTGCCCCCGCAGGTCGGGGTGGTGCGGATGCTGGAGCCGGGCATCGCGCGGCAGATGGTGCAGATGGCCGTGATGGCAGTCCTGGCGCTGCATCGCGACCTGCCCGCCTATCTGGACCAGGCGCGGCAGGGGCGATGGCAGGCCCGCGCCAACCGCCCGGCGGAGGCCACGCGCATCGGGGTCATGGGCCTGGGCCAGCTGGGACAGGCGGTGCTGGACGCGCTGGCGCCCTTCGGCTTTGCGCGGGCGGGCTGGAGCCGCAGCCCGCGCAGCCTGCCGGGCGTCGACTGCATGACCGATCTGGACGCCTTTCTGGCGCGGACCGACATCCTGATCTGCCTGCTGCCGCTGACCGAGCAGACGCGCGGCATCCTGAACGACGACCTGTTCGCCCGCCTGCCGGACGGCGCGCATCTGGTCCATCTGGGCCGCGGCGCGCAGCTGGAGCCCGGCGCGCTGGAACGCGCGCTGGATGCGGGGCTGGCCTCGGCCTGGCTGGACGTCACCAACCCCGAGCCGCTGCCCGCGGATCATCCGCTGTGGCGCGACCCGCGCGTGATCGTCACGCCGCATGTGGCCAGCCAGACCGATGCCGCCGATGGTGCGGCCCATGTCATCGCGGGCATCCGCGCCGACCGCGCGGGCCGGGATGCACCCGGCCTGATCGACCGCGGCCGGGGCTACTGAGCGTGCCGCCGTGCGCCGGCAATACGGAACTTTCTGCGGCGCAGGCGACGATTTCGGGGTTTTCGGTCGCGACTATGGCCGGAGACTGAACAGGACGGCAGGCGGAACAGACTGTCACGACCGGGGCGACCCGGCGCACCGCCTGCCACAGGAACGCCGCGACGCGGCCATCTCACGGGACGGATCCATGCCGAAGAAGCCCCTGAACGCCTACAAATGCCTGACCTTCGACGTGGTGGGCACGCTGATCGACTTCGAGAGCGGCCTGATGGACAGCCTGTCCGCCATCGCCGCCGAACACGGCACCCGGCTTGCGCGCGAGGATGTGCTGAGCGCCTATCGCGCCGAACGCTATCGCCCCGACGTGCAGCGCTTTCCCGACGATCTGGAGCGGGTCTATCTGGCCATCGCGCCCCAGCTGGGCCTGCCGCGGGACGCGGAGCTGGGCCGACGGCTGCGCGACGACGCGGCCCGCTGGCAGCCCTTCGCGGATTCGGTCGCGGCCATGCAGGCTCTGTCGCACCGCTACAAGCTGGTCGCGATGACCAATGCGCAGCGATGGGCCTTCGCGCATTTCGACGCGACCCTGGGCCATCCGTTCCACGCGTCCTTCACCACCGACGACACCGGGACCGAAAAGCCCGATCCGGCCTTCTTCCACCACGTCCTGACGGCGCTGGAGGCGCAGGGCGTGGCGCGGGACGACATCCTGCATGTCGCTCAGAGCCAGCATCACGACATGGGCGTCGCGCGCGACCTGGGCCTGGCCACCTGCTGGATCCAGCGCCGCCACGACCAGCCGGGATGGGGCGGCACCATCGCGCCCGCCGCCGTCACCGTGCCCGATCACCACTTCACCGCGATGGCCGGACTGGCCGCCGCGGTCGAACCCGCCTTCGCCTGACCTTCCGCCCCAGAAGCCCCCAAGGGCCCGGCCCCAACCTGGAGAGACATGATGACCAACAGGGACGTCACCAACTGGACCCGCGCCGATGACGCGATGGTCGAGAACGCCATCCGCCGGGGCGCAAGCCGGCGCGAGCTGCTGCGCATGTTCATGCTGGGCGGCATCGCGATGGCCGCGGGCGGCACCATCCTGGGCCGCGCGGGAGCCGCGCTGGCGCAGACCCCGGTCACCGGCGGGCATCTGCGCGGTGCCTCCTGGTCCTCTTCGACCGCCGACACGCTGGACCCGGCCATCGGCTCGGGCGCCACGGATTACGTTCGCGCCTGCGCCTATTACAACCGCCTGACCACGCTGGACGAAAACGGGCAGGTGGTGATGGAGCTGGCCGATGCCGTCGAATCCGACGATGCGAAGGTCTGGACGGTGACGCTGAAATCGGGCGTGACCTTCCATGACGGCAAGACGCTGAGTGCCGACGACGTCGTCTATTCGATGATGCGCCACAAGGACACCGCCACCGGCTCCAAGGTCGCCGCCATGGCCGAGCAGATCGAGGAGGTCCGGGCCGAGAACCCGACCACCGTCCGCATCACCCTGGCCGCCCCCAATGCCGACCTGCCGACCATCCTGGCGCTGCACCACTTCATGATCGTGGCCGACGGCACCACCGACTTCAGCAAGGGCAACGGCACCGGCGCCTTCGTCTCGCAGGAATTCCAGCCGGGCGTGCGGTCGGTCGGCGCGCGCAACGACAACTATTTCGGCCAGAAGGCCCATGTCGACAGCTTCGAATACTTCGCCATCGCAGACGACAACGCCCGCGTGAACGCGGTCATGTCCGGCGACATCCACCTGGGCGCCTCGGTCAAGCCGCAGTTCATCCGCATGGTCGAGGGCCAGCCCGGCGTGGTGCTGTCCACGACCACCTCGGGCAACTACACCAACCTGAACATGCGCCTGGACCTGGCGCCCGGCGACAAGGCGGGCTTTGCCGAGGGCATGAAATACCTGCTGAACCGCGAGCTGATCCAGAAATCCGCCATGCGCGGCCTGGCCGAGATCGGCAACGACCAGCCCATCGCCCCCATCAGCCCCTTCCACAACGCCGAGCTGAAGCCCCGCGAATACGATCCGGAACGCGCCCGCTCGCTGTTCGAGAAGGCCGGCGTCCTGGGCCAGCGCATCGAGGTCATCAGCTCGGATGCGGCATCCTCGGCCAATGACATGGCGATGATCCTGCAGCAGGCGGGCGCCGAGATCGGCATGACCTTCGACGTGCAGCGCGTGCCCTCGGACGGCTACTGGTCGAACTACTGGCTGAAGGCGCCGGTCCATTTCGGCAACATCAACCCGCGGCCCACGCCCGACATCCTGTTCTCGCTGCTCTATGCCTCGGACGCGCCCTGGAACGAGAGCCAGTACAAGTCCGAACGCTTCGACGCGATGCTGCTGGAGGCCCGCGGCGAGCTGGACTTCGCCCGCCGCAAGGAGATCTATGACGAGATGCAGGTGATGGTCTCGAACGAGGCCGGCACCGCGATCCCGCTGTACCTGTCGAACGTGGACGTGCATTCCGACAAGCTCCAGGGCCTGCGCCCCAGCCCGCTTGGCGGACAGATGGGCTATGACTTCGCCAAGAACGTCTGGCTGACCGCGTGATGTCCCGGCCCCCCGCCCGCCGGGGGGCCACCCCGTCCACAGGAGGTCGTCCATGAACCCCCAAGTGCTGACCCTGATCCTGGGCCGGATCGGCGTCGCGGTGGTCACGCTGCTGATCGTCAGCCTGATCGTCTTCGCCGCGACCGAGATGCTGCCCGGCGACGTGGTCCAGATCCTTCTGGGCCAGGCCGCCACCCCCGAGGCCGTCGCCGGCCTGCGCGAGGCCATGAACCTGGACCAGCCCGCCTTCCTGCGCTTCCTGGGCTGGCTGGGCGGGTTGGCGCAGGGCGATCTGGGCCATTCCTACGCGAACCGCATGGCGGTGGCCGAGCTGATCGGCGGCCGGCTGGTCAACACGCTGAAGCTGGCGGCGCTGACGGCGGCCTTCTCGGTGCCGGTCGCGCTGAGCCTGGGCATCGTCACGGCGATCTGGCGCGGCAGCCTGTTCGACCGGCTGGTCAGCAGCGTGGTCGTCGCGGTGATCTCGGTGCCCGAGTTCCTGGTCGCGACGCTGGCCGTGCTGATCTTCGCGGTCTGGCTGGGCTGGCTGCCGGCCCTGTCCTTCGGGGGCGACACCTCCAGCATCTGGGCGGTGCTGCGCGCCTATGCGATGCCGGTCATCACGCTCAGCTTCGTCGTCTCGGCGCAGATGATCCGCATGACCCGCGCCGCCGTCATCGAGACGCTGAAATCCCCCTATGTCGAGATGGCCCTGCTGAAGGGCGCCTCTCGCGCGCGCATCGTGCTGCGCCACGCGCTGCCAAACGCGATCGGGCCCATCGTGAACGCGATGGCGCTGTCGCTGTCCTACCTGCTGGGCGGCGTGATCATCGTCGAGACGATCTTCAACTATCCGGGCATCGCGAAGCTGATGGTGGATGCGGTCGCCACGCGCGACCTGCCGCTGATCCAGGGCTGCGCGATGATCTTCTGCCTGGGCTATCTCCTCCTGATCACCATCGCCGACGTCGTGGCGATCCTTGCCAATCCGAGGTTGCGACAGTGATGGCCATGACCCTTTCCCTCCGCGCGCTCTCGCCCCGCCGCCTCGGCTGGAAGGTAAGCCCCTTGGGCGCGCTGGCCGCCTGCGTCATCGTCTTCTGGGCGGCCATCGCGGTCATCGGCCCTTGGATCGCCCCCCACCCGCCCGGAGAGATCGTCGATTACGACTTCTTCGGTCCGCTCTCGGCGCAGTTCCCGCTCGGCACCGACTATCTGGGTCGGGACATGCTGTCGCGGGTGCTGGCCGGGGCGCGCTACACGGTCGGCATCTCGCTGGCGGCGGTGATGCTGGCCTGCACGGCGGGGGTCGTCCTGGGCATGACCGCGGCCGTCATCGGCGGCTGGACCGACACCGCGATCAGCCGGGTGCTGGACGCGGTCAGCTCGATCCCTTCGAAGCTGTTCGGCCTGGTCGTGGTCGCGGCGATCGGTTCCTCCATCCCGGTGCTGATCGCGGTCCTGGCGGTGGTCTACACGCCCGGCTCCTACCGCTTCGCCCGCGCGCTGGCGGTGAACGTGAACACGATGGATTACGTCACCGTCGCCCGCGCGCGGGGCGAGCGCACCGGATACCTGATCCGGGCCGAGATCATGCCCAACATCCTGGGGCCGGTGCTGGCCGACATGGGCCTGCGCTTCGTCTTCATCGTGCTGATGCTGTCGGGCCTGTCCTTCCTGGGCCTGGGCGTGCAGCCGCCCAATGCGGACTGGGGATCGCTGGTGCGCGAGAACATGGGCGGGCTGTCCTTCGGGGCGCCGGCGGTGCTGGTCCCGTCGCTGGCCATCGCCACGCTGACCATCAGCGTCAACCTGCTGATCGACAACCTTCCCACCCGCATCCGCGACAGGAGCGAATGATGAGCCTGGTCCAGATCCGCGACCTGCGCCTTGGCGCGACCACCGACAGCGGCCGCGAGGTCGAGATCATACGCGGCGTCTCGCTGGACATCGCGCCCGGAGAGATCGTGGCCCTGATCGGCGAATCCGGCAGCGGCAAGACGACCATCGCCCTGTCGCTGATGGGCCATTGCCGCCCCGGATGCCGGATCCGCTCGGGCTCGGTCATGGTGGACGGGCTGGACATGGCCACGGCGCCCGAGGCCCGGCGGGCGGCCATGCGCGGCACCACCGTCGCCTATGTCCCGCAAAGTGCGGCGGCCGCCTTCAACCCGGCGATCCGGCTGATCGACCAGGTGATCGAGGTCGCGCGCATCCACGACCTGATGCCGATGGAGGAGGCCCGCGCCAAGGCGGTCGAGGTGTTCCGCGCCCTGGCCCTGCCCGACCCCGACCGCATCGGAGAGCGCTATCCGCACCAGGTCTCGGGCGGGCAGCTGCAGCGGCTGGCCGCCGCCATGGCGCTGATCGGCGATCCCAAGCTGGTGATCTTCGACGAACCCACCACCGCGCTGGACGTGACCACCCAGATCGAGGTGCTGCGCGCCTTCAAGTCGGTGATGAAGGCGGGCGGCATGGCCGGCGTCTATGTCAGCCACGACCTGGCCGTGGTGGCGCAGATCGCCGACCGCATCATCGTGCTGAAGGGCGGCGAGGTGCAGGAGGAGGGCACGGCCGAGCAGATCCTGCATCGCGCCGCCCATCCCTACACGAAATCGCTGCTGGAGGCCTTCCACCCCGCGCCCCGCAGCGCAGCGACCCCGCCCGTGCAGGGCATCCCCGCGCTGGAGGTGACGGGCGTCACCGCGGGCTATGGCCGCGGCCGCGACGGCCAGCCGCTGAAGATCGCGCTGCACGATGTCAGCTGCCGCCTGGACAAGGGCCGCAACCTGGGCGTGATCGGCGAATCCGGCAGCGGCAAATCGACCCTGGCCCGCGCCATCGCGGGGCTGCTGCCGCCGGTCTCGGGGCGGGTCCTCTTGGACGGGCACCAGCTGGAGCCGGGGGTCGCCGCCCGCAGCAAGGAGGACCTGCGCCGATTGCAGATTGTCTTTCAGCTGGCCGACACGGCGCTGAACCAGGCGCAATCGGTGGGCGACATCATCGGGCGGCCGCTGACCTTCTATCACGGCGCCAAGGGGACCGCGCGCGAGGCCCGCGTGGCGCAGCTGCTGGACATGGTGCGCCTGCCCCGCGCCATGCGCCACCGCCTGCCCGGAGAGCTGTCGGGCGGGCAGAAGCAGCGCGTGAACCTGGCCCGGGCGCTGGCCGCCAACCCGGAGGTGATCCTCTGCGACGAGATCACCTCGGCGCTGGACACGGTGGTGGCCGCCGCCGTCATCGACCTGCTCAAGGAGCTGCAGCGCGAGCTGGACCTGTCCTATGTCTTCATCAGCCACGACCTGTCCACGGTCGAGGCGATCTGCGACGAGGTCATGGTCATGCATCACGGCCGCGTGGTCGAGACCCTGGCCGCCGACCGCCTGTCCGAGGCCCGCGACCCCTATTCGCAGCTGCTGTTCGCCTCGGTGCCGCAGCTGGACACGGGCTGGCTGGACCGCGTGCCGCAGCGGGCGGCGGGCTAGAGGTCGAACAGGTTCTGCAGCGGCAGATGCGCCTTGGAGAAGGGCGTCTTGATGACGACGAAGCTGAAATACTTGTCGATGCCGACCTCGGCATCGATCAGCCGCTCCATCACCGCCTGATAGTCGCCGATCCCCGCGGTCACGAACTTGACCAGATAGTCGTAGCCGCCCGAGACCAGATGGCATTCCACCGCCTCCTCGACCTTCTCCAAGGCCTGCTGAAAGCGGGCAAAGTCGATCTGGCGGTGGTTCTTCAGGGTGATCTCGGTGAAGACGGTCAGGGTCGGGCCCAGCTTGGCCACGTCGATCTGCGCCGAATAGCCGGTGATGTAGCCCGCCTGCTGCAGCTTCTTCACGCGCATCAGGCAGGGGCTGGGCGACAGGTGGACCAGGTCGGCCAGCTCGACATTGGTGATGCGGCCGTTCTTCTGCAGCTCGTGCAGGATGCGGATGTCGATGCGGTCCAGCTTCATGGTCAGCGCCTCCGATCTGCGCCCGCCGGGTCTAGCATAATCTGCGGCGACCTCAACGGTCGCGGTGAGCGGCACGGCCCCGGCACGGCGGATTGCAGCCCCTGCCCAAAGCTGCCGCACGTCCCCGCGCAAACGGCAGGACCTGCCGCGTCCGCAGGCGATCCGGCATATCCCGCGGGCGCGGTCGGGCAGAATGACCCCGGAACAAGGAGACGACCATGCCCGCGCCCCTGCTGACCATCCAGACCGATTCCGACCTGCCCGCCCGCGCCGACGTCGTGGTGATCGGCGGCGGCATCGTCGGCTGTTCGACCGCCTATTACCTGGCCCGCAAGGGCGTCCGGGTCGCGCTGATCGAGAAGGGCCGCGTGGGCGCCGAACAGTCCAGCCGCAACTGGGGCTGGTGCCGCCAGCAGAACCGCGACGCGCGCGAGCTGCCCATGGCGACCCGCAGCCTGGACCTGTGGGAGGCGATGGCCCGCGACATCGGCGAGGACCCCGGCTTTCGCCGCTGCGGCCTGCTGTATCTGTCCGACAACGACGCCGAGATCGCCGGTTGGGCGCGCTGGCGCGACATGGCGCGCGGCATGGGCGTGACGACACACATGCTGGACGCCGCGCAGGCCGCCGAGCGGGGCCGCGCCACCGGCCGGGCGTGGAAGGGCGGGGTCTTCTCGCCCGATGACGGCGTGGCCGACCCGTCGCGCGCCTGCCCGGTGATCGCGCGCGGCATCATGGCGGCGGGCGGCACGGTCCATCAGATGTGCGCGGCCCGCGGGCTGGAGCTGTCGGGCGGGCGCGTGTCGGGCGTCGTCACGGAACGCGGCACCATCGCCACCACGACCGTGGTGATGGCGGGCGGGGCCTGGGCCTCGTCCTTCTGCCACCAGCTGGGGGTCAGCTTTCCGC
Organism: Paracoccus sp. ME4; assembly: GCF_046736325.1. Lineage (GTDB taxonomy): Bacteria > Pseudomonadota > Alphaproteobacteria > Rhodobacterales > Rhodobacteraceae > Paracoccus. Next base: position 162,383 of record NZ_CP151279.1, on the reverse strand, counting down.
AGGCCTCGATCCGCTCCTCGATCATGAGCGTGATGCCCGGCATCGACGGTCCGGACGCGCTGCACACCGCCGGGATCTCGGTCACGCGGCGGGGCGACGGGGGCTATGCGCTGGCCATCTCGGGGGCGGCACGGGTGGACCCCACGCCGCAGCAGATCGTCCATGCCCGCCACTTCCTGCCGATGTTCGCCAAGCGCTGGCGCATCCTGCGGCCCGGCGGCACGCAGGCCTGGCGCGCGGGCCACGAAACGCGCCGCCGCTGGCGGCTGGACGCGCCGACCCCGATGGAGCGGATGCGCGTCCTGGACCCCGCCCCCGATGCCCGCGCCCTGCGCCGCATCCGCGCCCGCGCCGACGCGCTGATCCCCGCCATGGCCGGGGCCCGCGTGCAGGCGACTTGGGCGGGCTACATCGACAGCACCCCCGACGGCGTTCCCGCCATCGGCGAGACCGCCGTGCCGGGCCTGGTGCTGGCCGCGGGGTTCAGCGGGCATGGCTTCGGCATCGGGCCGGGCGCCGGAGAGATGATCGCCGACATGGTCACGGGCGCCGTGCCGGCGCTGGACCCGGCGGCCTATCACCCCGATCGCTTTGCCAAGGGCAGCTGGGGCAAGGTCTCGGAGTTCTAGGGTCAGGCCTCGTTCACGGCTCATAGCCAAAACATGACGGTTGCGGCGAGGGCGATGGCTGAGAGGGAGACGTTCGGGCATCTGTCGCAGCGGGTCGCGACCCGTCGCCAGTCCTTCAGCCGGCCGAACATGATCTCGATGCGGTCGCGGCGCTTGTCATACTCGACGGGTTTTCCACGGGACCTCCGTCCCGGTATGGGGGGCTTTATCCCCTTGTCTTTCAACGCATCTCTGAACCAATCGGCATCATGGCCACGGTCGCCCAGCAGCCATTCTGCCGCCGGCAAGCTGCCCAGAAGGGCCGCAGCACCGCTGTAGTCGCTCACCTGACCTGACGTCATGAAGAACCGGATCGGCCGCCCATCAGCGTCGGTGACGGCGTGCGGTTTGGTGTTCCGTTCTCGGGCGAAACTGTCCACTGGACAGTTTCTGTCTCCCTCGAACCCTTTGGTGCGGCCGATCAGACGGCCCCTCTGGTCGCCGGGTCCCCTTCTTCGGCCCGGAGGCTGGAGGCCGTGCGGTGCGCCTTGAGATAGGTCGCGTCGATCATCACCGTCTTCGGAATGGCCGCCTCGGAGGCCAGGCCTTCCATCATCCGGACGAAGACGCCGTTGTCGCCCCACCGCTTCCAACGATTGCAGAGAGTCTTCGGTGGACCATACTCCCTGGGCGCATCACACCACCGCAAGCCATTGCGATCGATGACGATAATACCGCTGAGAACACGCCGGTCATCGACGCGAGGCTTACCGTGGCTCTTTGGAAAAACGGCCGAAGGCGCGGCATCTGCGCATCCACCAGCCAGAAAAGATTGCTCGTGATCCAGTCTCCTTGCCGAGCCTGAATCATGCCTCGCGGCTGAAATCAATGCGACCTGAGCCTAGCCGAGCGCCTGGTTCGCCAACGCGAAGATCTGCGCGCCCGGATCGACCGGGCGCGGCCGGCCCCGCCACATGCTGGTTACCGTGTCATGGGCGGGCAGGCCGCAGGCCCTCAGCATCTCGACGAAGGGACCGTCGGTCCGGGCGGTGTCCATGCGCAGGAAGCGGCCCCGATGCGCGGCGACATGCGGCGCGGCCAGGGCCACGCCATCCTCGGGCGTCGCGGCCACGACCGGCCCCACCACATGGCCCCGCCCGAAGCGGCGGCAGAGCGCATAGCCGGTGACGCGCCCACCCTCCTCGATCACCGTGCCTGTGGACTGCTCCAGGAACAGCATCAGCGCGTCGCGCCGCTCGGCGCCATAGGCGCGGGCGTCCAGCGCGCGGACCGCGCCGTGGTCCTCGGGGCGCATCGGCCGGACGCGGGGGTCGGGGCTGGGCGCCGCGGTCACGACGCCCTGATGCTGCCAGACCCGCGGCCCGGTCTGGAACCCCAGGGCGACATAGAGCCGATAGGCCGCGTGGGTCGCATGCAGCGCCAGATCGCGCGACCCGGTGCGCGCCAGGATCTGCTCCATCATCCAGCGCCCCGCGCCGCGCTCCTGCAGGCGGGGGGTGGTGATGACCATGCCGAGCCGCGCCAGGTCGGGGGCCACGGGAAACCACATGGCGGAGCCGAAGGGGCGGCCGATCTCGTCGGTCAGGTAGATCCCCTCGCCAAGGCGCAGGGCGGTGGCCCAGTCCTCGGTCCGGTGCATCCAGCCGACGCCGACCGACAGCTCGTGCAGCTTGGGGATGGCCTCGGGGGTGATCGGTCGCGCGGACAGGCTGAAGCTGTCGACCAGGCGCTGCGTCTCGTCAGGCATCGGATAGGCGTCCCCCCTTCGGCATGCGGACCGCAGGCCCGATCCGGCATCCGCTTCTCCGCTGTCCCGAGACGACCATGCCTTCCGCGGCATGGAAAGAGGGAAACACCGGGACGCGGCGCCGAAGGGGCGGGGTCGTCCCTTCGGCTTATAGCATCGGGGCGACGGCAGGACCTGCCGAAGATCGCCGGGCCGCGACATAACCTGTCGGCACGCCGGCCTCAGACCGCCTGCGTCTGGTTGACACGCGTCGACAGCGCCTCGTGGCTCTCGACGCGCTCGGAGTAGCGGTCGACCAGGTGGTCCTTGATGTCGCGCGTCAGCAGCGTGAAGCGCACCAGCTCCTCCATCACGTCGACGATGCGGTCGTAATAGGGCGAGGGCTTCATGCGCCCGGCCTCGTCGAACTCGTCCCAGGCCTTGGCGACCGATGACTGGTTCGGGATGGTCAGGAGCCGCATCCAGCGGCCCAGGATGCGCAGCTGATTGACGGTGTTGAAGCTCTGGCTGCCGCCGCAGACCTGCATCACGGCCAGCGTCTTGCCCTGGGTGGGGCGCACGCCCCCCAAGGACAGCGGGATCCAGTCGATCTGCGTCTTCATCACGCCGGTCATCGCGCCGTGGCGTTCGGGCGAACACCAGACCATGCCCTCGGACCAGCCGACCAGATCGCGCAGTTCGGCGACCTTGGGGTGGTCGGCCTCGGCCGCGTCGGCCAGAGGCAGGCCGCGCGGGTCGAAGATCCGCGGCTCGGCCCCCAGGGCGGTCAGCAGGCGCGCGGCCTCCTCGGTCGCGAAGCGCGAGAAGCTGCGCTCGCGCAGCGAGCCATAGAGCAGCAGGATGCGGGGCGGATGGGCGCTGCGCGTCGGCGGGTGCAGGCGCGCGGGGTCGATGGCATCGAAGCAGTCGGGGTTCAGGTTCGGCAGCTCACTCAACGATCCGGCCCTCCTCGTTCAGGATCATCTGCCCGTCCTCCTTGAAAAGCGGGCCGACCGGCGGGCGCTCCAGCATCGGCAGGACCGTCTCGGACGGGCGGCAGAGGCGCACCCCCCTGGGCGAGGCCACGATGGGCCGGTTGACCAGCACCGGATAAGCCAGCATCGCCTCCAGGATCTGCGCATCCGTCACGCCCTCCTCCAGCAGGCCCAGCTCGGCCGCGGGGGATTTCGACCGCCGCAGCGCCTGTCGCGGGGTCAGGTCGGCCGCGGCCAGTAGGGCCAGCAGCTGCGGCCGGGTCCAGCCCTCGGTCAGATAGTCGATCACGACCGGCTCGGTGCCCGAGGCGCGGATGATGGCCAGAACGTTGCGCGACGTGCCGCAGGCGGGGTTGTGGTGGATGACGATCATGCGCGGACCTCCGGGAAACGGGCGCGGGTGCGGTTGGCAAAGGCGACAAGGGACAGCATCACCGGCACCTCGACCAGCACGCCCACGACCGTGGCCAGCGCCGCGCCCGAGTTCAGGCCGAAGAGGCTGATGGCGACGGCCACAGCCAGTTCGAAGAAGTTCGACGTGCCGATCATGGCGCAGGGGGCGGCGATCCGGTGCGGCACGCGCATCAGCCAGGCGGCGCCATAGCCGATGGCGAAGATCAGATAGCTCTGGATCAGGATCGGCACGGCGATCAGGGCGATGATGGCGGGCCGGTCCAGGATCGTCCGGCCCTGCAGCGCGAAGAGGATCACGACCGTCGCGACGAGGCCGATCATCGACCAAGGCTTGATGCGCGCCGAGAAGGCCTCGATCCGAGCGGGGTCGCGCAGGGCGCGGCGCGTCAGCAGCCCCGCCGCCAGCGGCAGCACGACATAGAGGACCGTGGCCAGCACCAGCGTCGACCACGGCACGGCAATCTCGGTCACGCCCAGGAGCAGCGCGACGAGGGGCGCGAAGGCCACGACCATGATCAGGTCGTTCACCGACACCTGCACCAGCGTATAGGTCGCGTCCCCCCGCGTCAGCTGCGACCAGACGAAGACCATCGCCGTGCAGGGCGCAGCGCCCAGCAGGATCAGGCCGGCGATGTATTGCTGCGCATCCTCGGGCGCGATCCAGGGGGCGAAGACATGATCGAAGAACAGCACCGCCAGCAGCGCCATGGTGAAGGGCTTGATCAGCCAGTTGACCGCCAGCGTGATCAGAAGGCCGCGCGGCTGGCGGAACGCGCCGCCGACGGCCGCGAAGTCGACGCTGACCATCATCGGATAGACCATCGCCCAGATCAGCACCGCGACGACCAGGTTGACCGATGCCACCTCGGCCCCCGCGATGGCCTGGACGGGGCCGGGCGCCACGGCGCCGATGGCCAGGCCCGCCGCCATTGCCAGCGCGACCCACAGCGTCAGCCAGCGTTCGAAGGCTCCCAGAGGAGCGGTCTGGACATCCGTGTCGTCGGTCATCGGGGTTCGGCCTTCTGCTGGGGCGCCGCGGTCAGCAGGCGCAGGCGATCTGGTCGAGGATCGGTCGGCACAACGCAGGCTGACCGCCGCAGCAATCCTCCATGAGAAAGCCCAGCAGTCCGCGCATGGTGTCCATCCGCGCGAAGTAGCGGATCGACCGGCCCTCGCGCTCGGATCGCACCAGATCCGCGGCGGTCAGGATGGTGAGGTTGTTCGACAGCGTGTTCGCCCGGACCCCGAGCTGCGCCGCGATGTCCCCCGCGGCCATGCCGGACGGGCCGGCCCGGACGAGCAGGCGGAACACGTCCAGACGCATGTCGTGGGCCAGGGCGGACAATGCCGCAAGGCTGTCATTCTTTTCCATTATTCATGTTTAGTCGAATCGTTTTGGGTCCGCAAGGTTGTTTCGCAGCCCGCATCACGTGCGGCGCCGTGATCGGGACCCCGGACATGCCCGGGACGGCCTGCGCGAAGAAAGACGGGGCCGCGCAAAGATTTCTTGACTGCTTCACAGCTATTGCTTTATTCGTGAAGTAACGGAGGGCTTCACATGACCAGATTCGCAACGCGCCTGAACTCATTTGCCGCGCAGGCCGATCGGGCCTGGCCCGACCATGCGGGCAAGCCGACGCTGGAGATGATGGCGCGCCGGGCCGCCAGCGTGCCGGGCCTGACGCATGTGGACCTGAACTTTCCCGACCATGTCGCCGACGATCCCCGCGACGTGCTGAACCGCGTCACCGATCTGGGTCTGCAGGTCAACGGCCTAGCCATGCGCTACTACACCAACCCGGCCTTCAAGCTGGGTGCCTTCACCAATCCCGACCGCGCCGTGCGGCAGGAGGCGCTGGACCTGACCAAGCGCGGCATCGACGCCGCCCTGGCGATGGGTGCGCCGCTGATGACGCTGTGGCTGGGTCAGGACGGCTTCGACTACAGCTTCCAAGGCGATTACGGGCGCATGTGGGACGACGAGGTGTCGGGCATCCGCGAGGTCGCCCAGCACGCGCCCGAATGCATGATCTCTATCGAGTACAAGGCGAACGAGCCGCGCTCCTATGCGCTGCTGCCGGACGCGGCGACGACCCTGCTGGCCATCGCCGAGACGGGCTGCGCCAATACCGGCGTCACGCTCGACTTTGCCCATGTGCTCTATGCCGACGAGATGCCGGCATTCGCCGCGACGCTGATCGCGCGCAAGTCGCGGCTGCTGGGCGTGCATCTGAACGACGGATACGCCAAGCGCGACGACGGGCTGATGGTCGGCAGCGTGCATCCGCAGGCCACGCTGGAGCTGCTGTGGCAGATCGGGCGCGACGGCTATGACGGGGTGATCTATTTCGACACGTTCCCCGACGCCTCGGGCATCGACCCGGTCGAGGAATGCCGCACCAACATCGCGGCGGTCGAACGCTTCATGGCCATGGCCGAGCGCGTGTCCGCGGACAATGCGCTGCACGAGGCGATCGCCACGCAGAATTCCCCGGTCAGCCAGCGCGCCATCGGGCGCATCATGGCCGGAGGCTGACTTCACGGACTTCACGATTATCGTAAAGGGAGGAGACCCAAAGATGATCTCGATCAAGACGTTCCTGCTGGCCGGCGCGATGACGGCCCTGACCGGCGCCGCCTTCGCGCAGGACCTGGCACCGCTGAACTCGGACACCGAGGCCGACCGCATGGACTGGTCGGCGCTGTCCGAACAGTTCGGAGAGATGCCCGCCGCGCCCGAAGGCGCCCAGGTGGGCGGCGTGTCCAAGACGCTGACCAACGAATACTGGCGCTCGCTCGGCGAGGGCTACCAGAACGTGGCGGACGCGCAGGGCGTGACGCTGGCCTATCAGGCGGCCCCGTCCGAGGGCGACCAGCTGGGTCAGCTGCAGATCGCGGAGAGCATGATCCTGCAGGGCAACAAGGGCCTGCTGGTCTCGCCGCAGACCGACAACAACCTGCAGCCCGCGATGGAGGCCGCGGCCGAGCAGGGCATCGTGGTGGTGAACGTCAACGACGCGGTGATCCCGTCCGCGGAGCATTACGTCGGCAACGTCCAGCGCGACAACGGCGTGCGCGTGGCGCAGTGGTTCATCGACAACAAGCCCGAGGGCGGCAAGGTCGCCGTGATCGAGGGCCAGCCCGGCGTCTTCGCCGCGGGCCAGCGCACCGACGGCTTCACCGCGACGATCACCGACGCGGGCAATTTCGAGGTCGTGGCCAGCGTCCCCGCGAACTGGAGCCGCGAGACCGCCTATGACGCGGCCTCGACCATCCTGCAGCAGCATCCCGACCTGATCGGCTTCTATGCCAACAACGACGGCATGGCCCTGGGCGTGGTCGAGGCGGTCAAGGCCGCGGGCCTGCAGGATCAGGTCGCGGTGTTCGGCACGGACGGCATCTCGGACGCCTATGCCTCCATCCGGGCGGGCGATCTGACAGGCACCGTCGACAGCTTTCCGGTCCTGACCGGAGAGGTCGCGATGGAGGTCGTGCTGCGCCTGATCGGCGGTCAGGACCTGCCCCGCGTGGTCGCCACCCCGCAGGCGCTGATCACCGCCGACAACGTCGAGGACTACTCGGTCGAGGATACCGCGGCGCTGCGCGAGCTGCTGCTGGCCGAGTGATCCGCACCGCCCCTCCCGGCGGCGCGGCGGGTTCCTCCCCCCGTCGCGAACCGGGCCTCGGGGGGGGGCGGGGGGGGGGCCCCCCCCCGCCCCATCCCCCGATAGGTGTCGACATGACCACTTCCGCAAGCCGGCTGTCGCTTGTCGGCGTCAGCAAGGTGTTTCCGGGCATCCGCGCGCTGGACGATGTCAGCTTCGACGTGCGCCCCGGCGAGGTCCACGGCCTTCTGGGCGAGAACGGCGCCGGCAAGTCGACGATGCTGAACATCCTGTCGGCCGTGCTTCAGGCGACCGAGGGCCGCATCGTGATCGACGGCCAGCCCGTCACCCTGACCCGTCCCGCTGACGCGCGTGCGGCCGGGATCGCAATGATCCATCAGGAATTGCAGCACATCCCGCAGCTGAGCGTGGCGCAGAACCTGTTTCTGGGCCGCCCGCTGACCCGCGCCGGGGGCCTGCTGGTCGACCGCGCCACGCAGGAGGCGCGCGCCCGCGCCATCCTGGCCGATCTGGACCCGCGCATAGACCCGCGCGCCCCCATCCACACCCTGAAGGTCGCCCAGCAGCAGATCGTCGAGATCGCCCGCGCCCTGCTGGACGATGCAAAGATCATCGCCATGGACGAGCCGACATCGTCCCTGACCCCGTCCGAATTCGACGCGCTGGCGGCGCTGATCGCGCGGCTGGCGGCGCAGGGCAAGTCGATCATCTATGTCAGCCACAAGATGAACGAGGTGTTCCAGGTCTGCGACCGCGCCACGATCCTGCGCGACGGGCGCTTCATCGACACGGTGGACCTGAGCCGGATCACCGAGGATCAGGTCATCGCCAAGATGGTCGGCCGCGACATCCTGCACGCGCGCCACGTCACCCATGCCCGCCCCGAGGTGGTCATGGAGGTCCGCGGCCTGTCCGACGGCGGCCTGATCCGCGACGCCGGGTTCTCGCTGCACAGGGGCGAGGTCCTGGGTCTGGCCGGTCTGGTCGGATCGGGGCGGACGGAACTGCTGCGGCTGATCGCGGGCATCGACCGCGCCCGCGCCGGCACCGTCACGCTGCACGGCAGGACGGTCGATCTGCGCAGCCCGCGCACCGCCATCGCCGCCGGGATCGGCCTGGTCCCCGAGGAGCGCAAGAAGGACGGCATCGTCCGCGCGCGCCCGGTGTCGTCGAACATCGCCCTGCCCTGCATGGGCCGCTTCACGCGCTTCGGGCTGGTCCAGCGGCGCAAGCTGCACCGCGAATCCACCGCGCTGATGCAGCGCATGGGGATGCGTCCGCCCGACGTGACCCGCGCCATCGGCACGTTTTCCGGCGGAAACCAGCAGAAGGCCATCATCGGCCGGTGGCTGGCCGCAGACGTGGACATCCTGCTGTTCGACGAACCGACCCGCGGCATCGACATCGGCGCGAAATCCGAGATCTACGATCTGATCGCGCAGCTGGCCCGGTCCGGCAAGTCGATCATCGTCGTCAGTTCCGAACTGCCCGAGATCATCCGCCTGTCCGACCGCGTCATGGTGATGCGCGAGGGAACCATCGCGGCCATCCTGGACGCCGACCAGATTTCCGAAGACGCCATCGTGGCGAACGCCATCCCCAAGTCCAAAGGCCCGGTTTCCGCGGCCCCATCCGTGAGGGTCCAGTGATGACCGATACCGCCTCCCCCCTCCGCGCCGCCCCCCGCATCAACCTGCGCGATGCCGGGACGTTTTTCGGCCTGGTGCTGATATTCGCCGTGTTCGCCGTGCTGAACCCGGTCTTCCTGACCGCGCCGAACCTGATCAACATCCTGCAGCAATCCTCGATCAACGCCTGCATCGCCCTGGGGATGACCTTCGTCATCATCTCGGGCGGGATCGACCTGTCGGTCGGGCCCACGGCGGCGGTGTCGGCCATCGTCGGCGCCACGCTGATGATCGCGGGCGTGCCGATGCCGCTGGCCGTGGCAGGCGCCATCGCCACGGGCATGGCCTGCGGGCTGTTCAACGGCGTGCTGGTGGCCATCGCCGGGCTGCAGCCCTTCATCGTGACGCTCGGGGCGCTGTCGCTCTATCGCGCGCTGGCGCTGATCTTCACCGGCGGCAACCCGATCTTCGGCATCCCGGCAGGCTTCCGCGAGGCGATCAACGGGCTGGTCCTCGGCGTGCCGGTGCCGGTCGTGATCGTCGCGATCATCGCGGTGGTCCTGTGGGTCGTGCTGAACCGCAGCCCGCTTGGCGAATACATCCTGGCCGTCGGCGGCAACCCCGAGGCCGCGCGCATCGCGGGCGTCCCCGTCGCGCGCACCAAGATCATCGTCTATGTGCTGTCGGGAGGCCTTGCCGCCGTCGCGGCGCTGATCCTGACCGGCCGCCTCGGCGCCGCGGACCCGACGATGGGCAACCTGTGGGAACTGGACGCGATCGCGGCGGCGGCCATCGGGGGCGCATCGCTGATGGGCGGCAAGGGGTCGGTCGTGGGCACGCTGATGGGCGCGGTGATCCTGGGCGGGCTGCGCAACGGGCTGACGCTGATGAACGTGCAGGCCTTCTATCAGCTGCTGGCCACGGGTATCATCATCCTGGTCGCGATGCTGATCGACCGCGCCACCCGCGGCCGCGCATGACAGGAGCTTTGATGGACCACACCGACCCGCGCAGCATCGGCGCCCAGATCCGGATGCGGATGCCCTATCTGACCCCGCTGGAGACGCGGGTCGTCGAGGGGATGACCGGGCGCACCGACCTGGACCGCACCACCCCCCTGCGGCAGGTGTCGGGCGATGCGGGCGTGTCGGATGCGATGGTCGTCAAGATCGCCAAGAAGCTGGGCTTCGCGGGCTTTCGCGACTTCCGCGAGGCGCTGGTCGTCTATCGCCAGACCGACGTCGCCTCGCTGCATTCCGAGATCTCTCCGGACGACAGCTCGGCCGACATCATCCGCAAGGTGTTCCAGACCTCGATGCAGGCCCTTGAGGAGACGATGTCCATCATCGACGTCGCGGCCTTCGACCGGGCCGCCGACCTGCTGCACAAGGCGGGCCAGCGCGACTTCTACGGCGTCGGCGGATCGGCCCAGATCGCCCGCGACGTGGCGCACAAGTTCCTGCGCATCGGGCTGCGCGCCAGCGTGCAGGACGATCCGCACATGATGCTGATGTCGGCCTCGCTGCTGGGGCCTGCCGACGTGGCGGTGGCCTTCAGCCATTCCGGCACCACCTCCAACGTCATCGAGGCCGCGCGCCTGGCCCGACGCCAGGGCGCGCGCGTGATCGCCGTGACGAACTATGCCACAGCCCCCCTGTCCGAGCTGGCCGACATCGCGCTGTGCTCGACCGCGCAGGGATCGCCCCTGCTGGGCGAGAACGCGGCCGCGCGCATCGCGCAGCTGAACATCATGGACGCCATCTTCGTGGCCGTTGCCCAACGCGACCTGGACCGGTCCGAGGCGCAGCTGGCCCGCACCCGAAACGCGGTCGAGACCAAGCGCCGCCGCTGAACAGGACCTGCCTCATGTCAACCCCGCCCTGCGCCGTCGTCGTCGGCAGCCTGCATTACGACATCGTGGTCGACGCCCCCCACCGCCCCGCCGCGGGCGAGACGGTGACCGGCACCGCCTGGCGTCCGGTCTTCGGCGGCAAGGGCGGCAACCAGGCCGCGGCCGTCGTGGCCGCGGGCGTGCCCTGCCGGATGGTGTCGGCGGTGGGCGACGACGGGTTCGGGACGTTCCTGCGTGACCGGCTGTGCGCGGCGGGGGTGGACGACCGTCATGTCGCCACCCTGCCCGGCCAGGGATCGGGAATGAGCGTCGCGATCATGGATGCCGGCGGCGATTACGGCGCGGTCATCGTGTCCGGCACGAACGCGGCCATCGCACCCGAGACGCTGGATCGGGATGCGCTGTGGCAGGGCGCGACCCATCTGGTCCTGCAGAACGAGATCCCCGAGGCGCTGAACATCGCCGCCGCACGGGCCGCGCGCGCCCGCGGCCTGTCGGTCGTGCTGAATGCCGCCCCCGCCCGCACGCTGTCCGAGACCTTCGCGCCGCTGGTCGACATCCTGGTGGTGAACGCCGGCGAGGCCGAGGCGCTGTGCGGCGTCGCGGTGGACAGCCTGGACGGCGCCCGCACCGCGGCCGTGGCGCTGGCCGACCGCTTTGCCGTCGCGGTGGTGACCGCGGGCGGCGATGGCGTCGCGGCGGCGGGCGCGGGCCTGGACGGCACCCGGTCCGAGCCTGGGCACAAGGTGCGGCTGGTCAGCACCCACGGGGCGGGCGACTGCTTCATCGGCACGATGGTCGCGCGCCTGGTCGAGGGGCACCCCCTGACCGAGGCGATCGCGGACGCCAACCTGACCGCCGCCCGGCGCGTGTCCAGCCCGCGCTGACGCGCCCGGTCACCCCCCCGCGTTCTGGCCGCAGCTCATGGACAGCATCCGGTTCTGGGCGACCCCGGCGGTCATGTTGTAGGCGTGCATGGCCAGTTCCGTTCGGTTGCGGACGTCCAACTTGCGGAAGATGTTCGTGAGGTAGTGCTTGACCGTCTTCTCGCTGAGGTTCAGCGACCGCCCGATCTCCTTGTTGCAGCAGCCGCGGCGGATCAGGACGTAGATCTCTCCCTCGCGCTTGCTGAGGATGCCGGCATCGACCTCGGGGGCGGGTGCGGGCATGTGTCCCGGCGTGCCCAGGATGCGGGCGGCCAGATGGGGGGTGATGTGGCCGATGCCGTTGACCAGCCGGCTCATCACCTGCTTCAGCTCGTCCCCGCTGATCCCCTTGAGGACATAGCCCGCCGCCCCGAGGCGCATGGCCTCCATCACGTCCTGGGGCCGCTCCGAGATCGTCAGGACCAGGATGCGCGTGCGCAGACCGGCCTGCGTGATGGCGCGAATGGCCTCCATCCCCGTGCCGGGAATCCCCAGATCCAGGATCAGGATGTCGGGCGCATCGCGCTGCGCCATCGCGACCGCGTCGGCGGCGGTGTCCCCCGCCCCGATCACGCGAAAGCCGCCGAAGCCCCTGACGACCTGGATCAGCCCCTCGCGGACGATCGGGTGATCGTCGACCACGGCCACGGTGCTGTCAGCCATGGGCGTCCTCCATATCCTCGTCGGGAAAGCTGGCGTGAATTTCCATCCGGTGATCCGCCTGATCCAGGACCCGGAACGTGCCGCCCAGGGTCTCGACGCGGTGGCGCAGGTTGCGCAGCCCCATCGGCGGGCGGGCGGCCTCGCCCCCCTCGGTCCGGCAGTGCCGGGCATCGTTGCACACGGTCACGATCAGCCGCCCGTCGCGCCGGTGAAGGCTGACGCACTGATCGCGTCCGCCGGCATGCTTGAAGGCGTTGTGCAGCCCTTCCTGCACGACGCGGCAGATCGCGGCCTTGACCGACAGGCGCGGCTCGGGAAGGTCCGGCTCCAACAGCAGCCGGACGGTCGTCGCGGTGCGGCGGCAGTGGTCGTCGACCAGCGCCCGGACCGCCTCGGCCAGGGGCCGCTCCGAGGCCGGGTGCTGGCTGGTGCCGTTCAGCAGCGCGTGAACCTCGCTCATCGCCTCCTCCAGGATCAGGCGCACGGCCTGCGCGCCCTCCTCCTGCGCCGATCCGCCCGGCGGCGAGGCCGTCATGCGCAGCAGCGCCACCGTCAGCAGCTGTCCGATACCGTCGTGGATGTCGGCGTTGATCTGGCGGATCTGGGCCTTCTGCTCCTCCTGGATCTGCAGCGTCCGCCGCTGGATGCGGGCCTGCATGGCCTCGGTCCGGTCCAGGAGCTGCATCATGTCGGCCATCCGCGCGCCCAGGTCGATCCGTTGGCGCAGGATGATCGCGTCGCCGTGGCGCAGGATCAGCACCATCACCGCCACGAACATCGCGCCGATCGCGGCCAGCAGGCCCCAGGTCTGCCAGCGGGCGCGGGTCAGCGCATCGGAGGCGACGGCGGCGTCCTGATAGTATTCCGCGACCGCCACGATGCGGTCCAGGGGGCGCAGGCGGATCGGGACGTAGATCTCGAACTGCCGCGTCCCGGCGGTCGTCGGGGGGTGGTCGGCATCCTCGTGGAACGTCTCTCCGACCGAGACCGAGACCTGCCCGGACAGCGCCGAAGCCAGCGCCTCCTCCACGGGCTGGACCGTGCCGGTCAGGCCGGGGCGGGAGGCATAGAGGATGGTGCCGTCCGCGCGCCAGATCTTCATCTCGGACAGGCCGAGCGGACCCGAGACGTCGCGGAAATGCGCGTCGATCAGCGCCGACAGCTCCGGCGGCAGGCGGTCGCCGGACAGGTCCGCGGCATGGCGGCTCAGCATGGTCTCAAGGACGGTCGCGGCGCGGTGGCCGACCTCGGCCTCGACGGCGTGCTGCAACCGCGACGCGGTCCAGACGCCCAGGATCGCAAGCCCCACCACCACGATCAGCGCGCAGTTGGACAGGTGCCGACGCAGCAGGCCCAGGCCCTGCCAACCCGGCCGCAGATGGGTTCTCGACTGAAGAACGGGAATATCAGACATGCCGGTCATACCACCCAATGCCTCCGGGATATTTTGTCCGACCTCAAGGGAACGTTACCATGCGTTCGGGTGTTCACAAACCTGTCGCAAAGACAGGTCGGGCCCATTTCGCGCGGCGCGGACGCATTTTATCCGCGGGAATTTGCACGCCGCGAAAAGGTGATCGACGCAGGGTTGCGTCCCTCCTTTCGGCGTCATCCCTAACGCGATGCGACCTTGCGCTGCGCCTTAGACACCCTCCGAATCAGCCCGAATCAGACGGTCCATGGCGACCAAAGTCGCCATCACTGGCGACTGACCGCCGTATTGGGACCAGCCGGAACTGGCGTAACCTAGGCCCATGTCCCGCCGGCCCGACGACGGCCGCAGGACAGGTTTCTTGTAACGGCCCGCGTCCAAAGCGAACGCCCCTCGTCCCGGGGGCGAAGGTTTCGCCGCCATGCGCCGGCCGATGGTCACGTCAGGGAGATTATCATGGCAACCAGTTTTCACGTGAATGCGCATGACCTGGGCTTCATCCTCAAGCAGATCGAGGTGTCCGAGCTGCAGGCATCGACGCCGGGCATGACGACGGTCGAGGCGATCCAGGCCGTCTACGGCGTCAGCGCCGCGGACGCCGCCCTGATGCCCGTCGGCCTGCGCACCGTGGACGGCAGCGACAACGGCCTGCTGCCCGGCACCGAGCAGAACGGCGCGGGCGACACCCCGTTCCCGCGCCTGCTGGACCCGGTCTACACGGAGGAGAACGACGAGGCCCCGTTCTTCGGCATCGGCAACACCGATTACGGCACCGGCGGCAACGTGGTCGACAGCGATCCGCGCACCATCTCGAACCTGATCGTGGACCAGACGCCCGCGAACCCGGCCGCGATCTATGCCGCGCTGAAGGTGGCGGGGATCACCGGGGCGGACGCCAATGCGGCAGTGGCCGCGATCTCGGCCGCCTATCAGGCCACGCTGAACGCCAAGGGCGCCGACGCCCGGGTGACCGCGGCGAACGTCACCCTCGCGCAGGAGACCGCCGATCACGGCGCCGCGGTCACGGCGCTGAGCGTGGCGACGGCCCATCTGGGTCAGCTGACCGATGCCGGCACGCTGGCGCAGGCCGCCTCCGTCGCGGCCGACGCCGCGGCCACCGCCCTGGGGGCGCTGATCACCGATATCGCGAACGCGGCCGACCCGACCGCCGCCTTCGCCGCGGCCCAGGCCGCCGCCGAGGCGGCCAAGGTGGCCGCCGATGCGGTCGCGGACGAGATTGCCCTGCCCTCGGTCCAGCAGATGGCGGATGCCGCGCAGGCGCTGCTGGACGCGCTGGACGCCGCGAACGGGGACACGCTGATCGACGCCGCGGACCTGCCCGCCCTCGAGGCGGCGGCGACCGCCTATCAGCCGGTGCCGGGCCCCGGCGGGCTGGCCGGGACCAGCATCGACGCGATCGCGGATGCGGTGCAGGAGGCGCAGGCCGATGTCGATGCCGCCGTCATCGTCCGCGACGCGGCGGTCGTCCAGCTGGACGCGGCGCTGGATGCCGTGGACGCCGCGGTGGCGGCGGCCGGCACCGCCGGCACGCCCGAGCAAACCGCGGCCGCCCTGGCGCAGGTCATCGAGGACTACGGCCTCTCGACCGGCCCCGAAGGCGGGCTGGAGATCGACCACGTCTCTCCGGACGTGGGGCTGACCGCGCCCTTCAACAGCTTCATGACCATCTTCGGGCAGTTCTTCGACCACGGCCTGGACCTGGTGAACAAGGGCGGCAACGGCACGGTCTTCATCCCGCTGCAGCCCGACGATCCGCTGATCGCGGGCGCCGACCAGGTCTTCGGCACGGCGGACGACCTGCCCGCGCAACTGCGCTTCATGGCGCTGACCCGCGCCACCCCGGTGGTGGACGAGAACGGGGTCATCCAGCACACCAACGCCACGACCTCCTTCGTGGATCAGAACCAGACCTACACCTCGCATGCCTCGCATCAGGTGTTCCTGCGCGAACAGGTGCGCATCGAGGTCGACGGCGTGACGCGCGCCTATTCCACCGGCCACCTGCTGGATGCCACCTCCGAGAACGGATCGCTGAGCGGCGCGGTGGCCAACTGGGCCGACGTCAAGGCGCAGGCGCTGTCGGTCCTGGGCATCCGCCTGCAGGACATGGACGTGCATCGCGTGCCGCTGCTGCTGACGGATGCCTACGGGAACCTGATCACCGGCCCGAACGGCTATGCCCAGATGGTGATGGCGCCCGACGCGACCCATCCCGACCCGTGGCTGCGCGAAGGCACCGCCGAAGGCATCACGACCGCGGGCAGCATGGCCGCGGGACCGGCCTTCCTGGTCGACATCGCCCATCACGCGGCGCCGGGGGCGGGGATGGTCGCGGATGCCGATGACGTCGTCGGCGACGACCACAACCCCGCGACCTATGACGACGAGATGCTGGACCTGCACATCGTCTCGGGCGACGGGCGCGGCAACGAGAACATCGCCCTGCAATCGCTGCACACGGTCTTCCACTCCGAACACAACCGCATCGTCGAGGAGAACAAGCACACCATCCTTGAGACCGGCGACGTGGCCTTCATCAACGAATGGCTGCTGGTGCCGCTGGCCGCGGGGACGAACGTCGCGACGCTGGACCCGGCCGAGCTGGTCTGGAACGGCGACCGCATGTTCCAGGCCGCGCGCTTCTCGACCGAGATGCAGTATCAGCACATGGTGTTCGAGGAGTTCGCCCGCCGCATCCAGCCGGGCATCGACCCCTTCGTCTTCACCAACTCGGCCGATATCGACCCCTCGATCCTGGCCGAGTTCGCGCATGTCGTCTATCGCTTCGGACACTCGATGCTGACCGACACGGTGGACCGGCTGGACGCGAACCTGCTGCCGGTGAACGGCGACGCGGACCAGATGTCGCTGATCGAGGCCTTCCTGAACCCCGAGGCCTTCACCGCCTCGGGTGCCACGCTGGACGAGGCGCAGGCGGCCTTCATCCGCGGCCTGACCGCCGATCGCGGCAGCGAGATCGACGAGTTCGTGGTGCCGGCGCTGCGCAGCAACCTGCTGGGCCTGCCGCTGGACCTCGCGGCACTGAACATCGCGCGGGCGCGCGAGACCGGGGTGCCGTCGCTGAACGAGACGCGGGAGCAGCTCTACAACGACTTCGGCCTGCCCGACCTCAAGCCCTATGCCAGCTGGGCCGAGTTCACCCAGGCCCTGAAGAACCCCTTCTCGGTCGCGAACTTCATCGCGGCCTATGGCAACCACGAGGCCATCCTGACGGCCACCACGCTGGCCGAGAAGCGCGCGGCCGCCAGCCTGCTGCTGCTGGGTGACGGCACGAACGCGAACGGGGTGACCATCCGCGGCGTGACCTACTCCAACGCGGACCGGCTGGACTTCCTGAACGGCCGCGGCGCCTATGGCGCGGGCAACGAACGGGGCGGACTGGACGATGTCGATCTGTGGATCGGCGGCTTGGCCGAGAAGGTGACCGAGTTCGGCGGCATGCTGGGCACCACCTTCGGCTTCATCTTCGAATACCAGATGGAGCTGCTGCAGAACGGCGACCGCTTCTACTACCTGTCGCGGACGCAGGGCCTGAACCTGCTGGACGCGCTGGAGGCGAACACCTTCGCCGACATCGTGATGCGGAACTCGGCGCTGAGCCACGACTATGCGACGCATATCAACGCCAACCTGTTCCTGACCCCGGACATGATCCTGGAGCTGGACCGCGAGATCGCGCAGCGCGACTACAACAGCAACGACCCCGACAGCCGCGATCCGGTCTGGGACGACGAGCTGCTCGAGGCGATCGACCCCAAGGTCGTGCGGATCGATTCCGGCGTGACCGATGCCAACGGCCATCAGGTGGGCGGCGAGCTGCACTTCCGCGGCGGCGAGCATGTCGTGCTGGGCGGCACCGAGGGCGATGACACGCTGACCTCGGATCTGGGCGACGACGCGCTGTGGGGCGACGGCGGCGACGACTATCTGAACGGCGGCGCCGGGGCCGACCAGGTCTTCGGCGGCGACGGCAACGACATCATCGAGGACACGTTCGGCGACAACTTCCTGCGCGGCGAGCGGGGCCATGACGTGGTGTCCTCGTCGCGCGGCATCAACCTGCTGTTCGGCGGCGAGGGACGCGACGTGCTGCTGGTCGGGCAGGACGCGGGCGAGGCCTTCGGCGGCGAGGGCAACGACTTCATCCTGGGCGGCTCGGGCGGGGACAACCTGCTGGGCAACGAGGGCAACGACTGGATCGAGGGCGGCGAGGGGTTCGACGTCATCTCGGGCGACAACTCCGAGCTGTTCTTCAACTCGACCATCATCGGCCATGACGTGGCCTGGGGCCAGGGCAACGACCAGGACTACGACCTCGAATCCGGCGACGACATCGCCCTGTCGGGCATCGGCGTGCAGCGCTTCGAGGGCATGTTCGGCTTTGACTGGGCCAGCGCGAAATACGACGTGGCGGGGGTGAACTGGGACTTCCAGATCCCGATCTTCACCTCGGTCCCGGCCGACATCCTGCGCGACCGCTTCGACCTGATGGAGGCCATGTCCGGCTGGAAGAACGACGACATCCTGCGCGGCGACAACCGCGGCGGGACCGGGGGCGACACGGACGCCAATGCCAGCTTCGACGACCATGTCCTTGACGCGGCGGGCATCAACCGCATCGAGGGTCTGCGCGCCTGGTTCGACGGCGCGCTGGAGACCCTGGGCGGGGCGGGGGCGACCAGCTTCCGGGACGGCAACATCATCATGGGCGGCGCGGGTGCCGACGTGATGATGGGGCGCGGCGGCTTCGACATCCTGGATGGCGACGCCTGGCTGAACGTCCGCATCCGCATCTCCGTGAACGGGGTCGAATATTCGGCGGAATCGCTGAACAGCTCTCAGGCGGCGGCGGGGCCCTTCGCGGGCAAGGTCTATGCCCTGGGGGCCGACGGACGGCCCGACTTCTCGGCGCCGGCCTTCGGGGGTCGGTCGCTGACATCGCTGCTGCTGGACCGCACGATCAGCCCCGACGACATGTCCATCGTTCGCGAGATCCTGACCGCCGCACCCGGCAGCGCCCGCGACCGCGCCATCTTCGCGGGCAACCTGGACGAGTACGAGATCGAGGGCCGCGGCACGCAGCCGCCGGGCAGCCCGCTGATCCGCGCCGCCCATGACGTGAACGGCGACGGCTTCATCTCGGTCCGCGATCTGGGCGGGAACGGCCGGGCCGCCTTCGACGACATCGACCTGATCCGCAACATCGAGGATCTGGAGTTCGCCGATCAGGTGATCGCCATCGACGTGCCGCTCGGGGTGAATGCCGACCTGGCGCTGGACGTGACGTCCGCCCCCGCCGCCCTGCCCGCCAGCGGCTCGACCATCGGCCAGATGACGGCCGAGGGCATCGCCGGCAGCTTCGGCCTGGCCGTGGGCAGCAGCAGCCTGTTCAGCGTGGCCCCCGACGGCACGCTGCGCGTCACCGGAGCGCTCGGGGTCAACCAGACGCACCAGCTGGACGTGACCTTCTCGGCCTTCGGGTTCAACCAGACGGAACGGCTGCAGGTCCGCACCGGCAGCACCGTCAACGACGCGATCGCGGGGTCGGCGGGCGACGACCTGATCTATGCCCTGTCGGGCGCGGATGTCGTGAACGGCGGGACCGGGGACGACGTGCTGTTCGGCCAGGCCGGCAACGACCAGCTGTTCGGCGGCGACGGACGCGACGTCCTGGTCGGCGGCGCCAACAACGACCAGATCCAGGGCGGCGGCGGGGATGACGTCATCCTGTTTGGCTGGGCGGACGGCACCGACGCGGTGAACGGCGGGGACGGCACCGACCGGCTGCGCATCACCGGCACCACGGCCAACGAGACGCTGACCGCCACCTGGAACGGCACCGCGGTCACGGCGCTGACCGGCTTCACCTCGATCACCTCGGTCGAGCGGATCCATGCCGATCTGGCGGGCAGCGCGGACACGCTGGCCTATGCCGCGGGATCGGCGGGGGTCGTGGCCGATCTGGACGCGGGAACCGCCTCGGGGTTCGCCTCGATCGCCAACATCGCGAACCTGCGCGGCGGCAACGGCGCGGACGTGCTGGCCGGGAACGGTCAGGCCAACTCGCTGTTCGGCGGCGGCGGCAACGACTTCCTGGTCGCGCGCGTCGACAATCTGTCCGACCTCTTCCACGGCGGCACGGGCGTCGACACGGTCGACCTGTCGGCCTACGCAGGCAACCTGACGGTCAACCTGTCCCAGGCCACGGCGACGATCCTGGGCACGGGCACGACCGCCGCGCTGTCGGACCGCGTGACCGAGGTGGAATCGCTGATCATGGGCTCGGGGGCGGACAGCGCCACCGGCAGCACCGTGGCCAACGACCTGCGCGGCGGCGGCGGCGACGACATGCTGAACGGCGTCAGCGGCAACGACACGCTGGCGGGCGATGCGGGCGACGACCGGCTGATCGGCGGCGTGGGTCAGGACATGCTGACCGGCGGCATCGGAGCGGACGTGTTCGTCTTCACGGCGACCACGCACAGCCTGCTGGCGGCCTCGGACGTGATCGCCGACTTCGAGCAGGCGGGGGTGCTGGGCGGCGACGTCATCGACATCGGCGACATGGCGGGATCGACCTTCGTGTTCCTCGACTCGGCGGGCTTCACGACGGGCGGCGCGAACCAGCTGCGCGTGTTCGACAACGGGACCGACACCTTCATCCAGATCGACACGGATAACGACACCGCGGCCGAGGCGCAGATCCGCATCCTCGGGCTGCACGACCTGGCGGCGTCGGACTTCATCCTGTGACGGCGGGTCGCCCCCGACGGACCGCCTGAGCGGCCCCACCCGGGCCGCGCGGCGGGACGGTAGCGAAGAAAGCGGAAAGCGGCCTCTGCACGAGGCCGCTTTCCCGTCATGTCACCCCGACGACGGCCTGTCGCGCCGGCATCCCCCACCCAAGGGCGTCAGTGATGCATGCCGGTCCGACATGATCCTGAGGATCCGAGGTCCACGCGCAGAAGCCGTCGTCGACAAACGAAACAGCGGCTTCTCCGTAGGGGCTCCTCATCCCCTGCGCATGCCCTAACCCATCGTAGACAAATGGGCATTCCGCCCGCCTGCCGTGCCCCGGGATGATCGCCAGTCTGGCCTGCGCACACAAGTTGAACGGCGCAGAGACAGCTGACCTCTTAGACGACAGGGGATTTTACAAGTCCGCCGGCACGGCGGGACCGACGCCACATGTCCTTTCGTCACGAGGCACAAGACCTGTTGAACGTGTTAGCGTCCGAGCGACAATCTTGAAGCCGCGTCAGTTCGGAGCAGTGTGACCACGGGCCTTTTTTCGTCTGCCTGGAGATCCCGACCAACCCGAAGTTCAAAGCGGTCGATTTCGCCGAGAACACCGTCGACAACGCGGCCGAGGCCGCCGGGACACTGCTCGGCAACGCGCAGGACTTCGGGGCCGAACTGCTCGACCTGGATCTTGGAAGGGCCGCGACCATCCTGGTGGCGGAGGCGGGGAACCATGTCGACCTGGTCCTCGAGACCGTCGACGATGCCGGCATCGCGGTCGAGGGTCTGTTCGACCTGCTCGTCTGACGATCGAAAGGGTGCGGATCCGCGGTGACCGGCACCCGCCGACGCCACCCGGTCCCGACCGGGCGGGATGTCGCGATGCCTTCGCGACGCGATCAGGACATCAGCAGAGGTCGGCTGACCTGGGCATGGCGACGGGCCAGCTTGCGCGCCATGCGCCCCGATGCCAGCACGCGCGCGGGTTCGGGCGCATGATCGTGGTCGCGCCGCGGCGGGAACAGGCTCAGCACCTCTTCCGTGCTGAACATCTTCCTGGCGATGTGGCTGCGCACCAGGTTGCGGTGCTGCGGAGAGACCAGCAGGTCCTATGCGGGGCTGCCCATGCCGAGCGCCCCCCGGCCAATGTGGATCGGGCGCATCACCGGGTTGCGCGCAAGATCCTCCGTGGACTGCCGGCACAATCCGATCCAGCGCGGCGGCTGCAGGCCGTTGTCGGCGGTGTGGATCAGGTCGCCCTCGCGCAGCGTCCCGATCGCGACGCCGCCGTGGGCCGGGCAGATCAGGTTGCCGCGCGAAGCAGGGCCGAACGCCCCCGCCCGGCCCGATCTGGCCGTTGGGAAAGAACGTGATGGGGGTGTTCAGCGCACCGGTGGCGGTCGTGATCAGCCCGAGCACGCCCTGCGGATACAGCAGAAACTGGCTGCCGCCGCTGAAGACAAGGATCACCGGATACTGCACCAGGATGCCGGACAGCAGGCCGCCCATCAGGCCCACGCCCACCACCGTGGCATCGGAGAGGTCCGGGATCGGATCGACGAACGGGATGTCGACGTTGTTGTGATCGACGGTCTCTCCACGCTGGATGAAGCCGTCGTTGTTCTGGTCGTCGGCGTTGATCGGGCCGGTCTGGTTGATCAGACTGCCGATGTTCGATGGGACGTTCACCGCTATGACGTCGTTGCCGATGAAGGTCAGTGAGATTCGCGACGTGACCCGATGGATGCAGGCGACGGTCATCTCAGGGACGAGTCTTCCGGGAACGGGGCTTGGCGGGGCCGGTCGGCAAACGTCTCAGACGAAGCACATTGGGCGTGCCGATTGATGATCGTCAATTCCGGCCCGGTCCATCAAACACAAGGCATTGATTAAAATAATAGTATATGGACCTGACCTGCTCTCCCGCAGGCCACGGCATTTCCCGGCGGCTTCGTGATCGGCGATAGCCAGCAGGTCGAAGCACGTTTTGCCGCGCCCCCCGGAGGCGGGCCGATCATGGCGGAAGGGGGCGGGCGGACCTGCCGCGCCGCCCCCCGTTCGCCCGTCGCCGCCCGAGGGCCGCGCGCGGTTTCAGGCGTCCCTGAAGACGTCGTCGCGCGACTTGCGCATCGCGGGCAGCACCGCGATGAGCAGGGCCGCCAGCCCTACGGCAAGGAGGCCGGCCGACAGCGGCGAGGTCAGGAAGGTCAGCATGCTGCCGTCCGAGATGATCAGCGCCTGACGCAGCTTCTCCTCCAGCAGACGCCCCAGCACGAAGCCGAGCGCCAAGGGGGCCGCCTCGAATTGCAGCTTGTAGAGCGCGAAGCCCAGCAGGCCCAGCACGCCCGCCATCATGACCTGCGCCGGATCGTTCGAGATCGAGAACAGCCCGATGCAGCAGAAGGCGACGATGGCCGGGAACAGCAGCCGATAGGGCACCGTCAGCAGCTTGACCCACAGCCCGATCAGCGGAAGGTTGATGATGACCAGCATCAGGTTGCCGATCCACATCGACGCGACCAGGCCCCAGAACAGGTCCGGGTTGTTCTCGATCACCTGGGGGCCGGGAACGATGCCCTGGATCATCATGGCGCCGACCATCAGCGCCATCACCGCATTGGGCGGCAGGCCCAGGGTCAGGAGCGGGATGAAGCTGGTCTGCGCCCCCGCGTTGTTGGCCGATTCCGGCCCGGCCACCGCCTGCGGCACGCCGGTGCCGAAATCCTGCGGGCGGTCCGACAGGCGCTTTTCCAGCGCATAGCTGGCGA
Organism: Paracoccus sp. ME4; assembly: GCF_046736325.1. GTDB lineage: Bacteria > Pseudomonadota > Alphaproteobacteria > Rhodobacterales > Rhodobacteraceae > Paracoccus. The sequence continues at coordinate 138,941 of NZ_CP151279.1, read as the reverse complement.
AGGGCGCCAGGATCGCCCCGTTGCCCGGCAGCACCCCCAGGACCGAACCCAGGCCCGTGCCGCGCAGGATCGAGCCCAGGTTCTGGCGCAGCTCGGACAGGGTGGGCAGCAGGCGGCCGATCGTATTGCGCATGACGTCGCGCTTCTCGGGGTCGGCCAGGTTCTTGAAGATCTCTCCGAAGCCGAAGATGCCCATGGCCAGCACCACGAACTCGATCCCGTCGGTCAGCATGTGCAGGCCGAAGGTCATTCGCTCTCGGCCGGTCTCCATGTCGGCGCCGACGCAGGACAGCAGCACGCCCGCGACGATCATCGCCAGCGCCTTGACCAGCGAGCCATGCGCCAGCACGACCGCCAGCACCAGCCCCATGATCATCAGCGAGAAATACTCGGCCGGACCGAACAGCAGCCCCAGCCTGGTCATGGGCGTGGCCAGCGCCGCGATGACGATCGTGGCGAAGGTCCCGGCGATGAAGGACCCGATGGCGGCCAGACCCAGGGCAAGGCCGGCCCTGCCCTTGCGGGCCATCTCGTGGCCGTCGATGGCGGTGACCACCGCGGTCGCCTCGCCGGGGATGTTGACCAGGATGGCGGTCGTGGAACCGCCGTACTGCGCGCCGTAATAGATGCCCGCCAGCATGATCAGCGCGCCCGTCGGGTCCAGCGACAGGGTGACCGGCAGCAGGATCGAGATCGTCGCCACCGGCCCGACCCCCGGCAGCACGCCGACCAGGGTGCCGATCAGGCAGCCGATGAAGCAGAAGAAGACGTTCTGCAGCGTCAGGGCCACCGACAGTCCCAGCCCCAGATGTTCGATCGTTTCCATCATGTCAGTATCCAATCAGCCAGGGGGCCACGGGCAGCGACAGGCCCAGGGCATAGCGGAACAGCCCGATGCACAGGGCGGTCATCACGACGGTGAACAGGGCCAACTCTCGGTACCGCACGTCCCTGGCGGCGGTTCCCGCCAGGAACACCGCAAGAGGCGTGGCCACCGACATCCCCAGAACCGGGACCGCGAAGGCCCCGAAGTCGAAGCCGCGGATGGTGACGGCGAACAGGAACACCCCGATCAGCACCGGCAGCATGTCCCTGACGGGCCATGATCCCGTCGATTCCGGCGGGGCGGTCCAGGTGAGGGCGATCTGGACCACCCCGAGGACCGTCAGGATCACCGACAGGGCGCGGGGCAGCAGGCCCGAGCCGACGCCGCCCTCGGTCATGAAGGGCAGGTCCGAGCCCGCCCACAGGGTGAAAAGGCCGAATGCCACGAGGCCGAGACCGGCCAGCCTCTCGCGGCCAAGCCACGGGTTCGACGGGGGAACATGCGGTTCGGGATCATGTCCGGGGACATCGACCTGGATCCGCTCGGCGGGGACCTCGTGGCTCATGGCTCATTCCACCTTGATGTCGGCGGCCTCGACGACATCGCCCCAACGCGAGCGTTCGGAGGCCATGAAGTCTGCGAAGGCGGTTCCCACCAGCTGCGACGGCACGCCGCCGTCCTTCTGCAGGCTCTCGACGAAGGACGGATCGGCCAGGACCTCGGCGGTCGCGTCGGCCAGACGGGCGCGGACATCGTCGGGCAGACCCTTGGGACCCAGAAGGGCGTACCATGCCGAGGCGCTGTATTCGGGCAGACCGGCCTCGGCGACGGTGGGCACGTCCGGCAGCGCCGCGAAACGCTCGGTCCCGGTGACGGCCAGCGCGTTCAGCGTCCCGTTCTGCACCAGCCCGATGACCGAGGGGACCGTGGTCACCATGAAGTCGATATGCCCGCCGACCAGATCGTTCACCGCCGGCCCCGCCCCCTTGTAGGGAACGTGCTTCAGGTCGATCCCGGCCTCCTGCCCCATCAGCAGCGTGGCCACATGGCTGGCCGAGGCGTTGCCCGCCGAACCGTAGACCAGCTCCTGCGTCTTGCCGGTCTCGATCAGCTCGGCCATCGAGGTCACGGGCAGGCGCGGCCCCGTCACGACGACCAGCTGCGCGTCCGCGATCATCGCGATCGGGTCCAGCGCCTCGGCCGGGTCGTTGCGCAGATCGAAGATGTGCGGGTTCACGACCATCGGACCCTGGTTGCCGATCAGCAGGGTATAGCCGTCGGGATCGGCGCTGGCGACGACGTCGGTGCCGATGTTGGCTGCCGCCCCGGGGCGGTTCTCGACGATGACGCGCCCGCCCAGGGATTCCTCCAGCCGCGCGGCGAAGACGCGGGCGATGGCGTCGGTGCCTCCCCCCGCGGCATAGGACACGACCAGGGTCACGGGCCGCGACGGATAGTCCTGGGCCGCGACCGGCAGCGCCGCCACGGTCATCGTGGCCGCACAGACGCCCAGCATCAGGCGACGGGTCAGAGTGAGCATGCGATAGTCCTCCCTTGGATGAATGTGCCCGCCACCGCCTCCTCGACGGTCCGGGATGGTCAGTTCCTGCGCCGCACCAGCGCCGCCCCCTCGAACAGGCGCCGGCATGTCCGGGTGACGAAGACGACGGGCCGGTCGGGGGCCGCGTCGTCGATCTCGATCCGCACGCCCATGCGTCCGGTCGGATGTTCGAATGTCAGGTCGGCCGGAAAACGCAAGCCGGGCAGCGCCGCCCCCACGACGCTGTCGGGCAGCGTGGCCGCGATGGCGACCGAGACCGCGCCCGTGGTGGCCAGGGCGGTGTGGCAGGCATGCGGCGTGAAATAGCGCACGGCCAGGCTGCCGCCGGTCCGGGGCGAGCCGATCAGCACCGGCTTGGGCAGGACCGAGGCGCGGACGTCGCCCAGGCCCATGCGCCGCCCGGCCTCGATGCGCATCTCCTCCAGCCGCGCCATGAAGGCCGCGTCGCCGTCCAGATCGGATGCAGGCTCCGAGCCGGTCAAGCCGAAGGCCTCGGCCCGCGCGATCATCACCGGCGTGGCCCCGTCGATCAGCGAGACGGGGACGCCCAGGATCACCTCCTGCGGGGTGCCCGAGGGCAGCATGACCCCGGTCTTGGCGCCCACCGCCTCCAGGAAGGCCAGGTGGACCGGCGCCGCGGTGCCGGGCACCCCGTCGATCGCGGTGTCGCCGTGATAGCGCGGCGTGCCGTCCGGGGTCTGGATGCGCGCCTCGATGATCTTGCCCGTGTTGACGTTGTGGACCCGCACCCGCGTCTCGCCCTGCTGCGCGGCGACCAGCCCGGTCTCGACCGAGAAGGCGCCGACGGCCGACAGCATGTTGCCGCAGTTCGGGCCGGTGTCCACCATGCGCCCGGTCACGTCGACCTGCGCGAACAGATAGTCCACATCCGCCCCCGGCCGCGACGACGGTCCCACGATGGCCACCTTGGAGCTGAGCGTGCTGCCCCCGCCGATCCCGTCGATCTGCAGGGGATGGCCCGAGCCCATGATCTCGATCAGGATCTCGTCGCGCAGGCCCGGATCGACGGGCAGGTCGCGCTGCAGGAAGAACGGCCCCTTCGAGGTTCCGCCGCGCATGATGACGCAAGGAATGCGGATCTGGTCGTCCAACGCGAATGTCCTCCCCGGCACGGTTCGTGGCCTGTGCGACAGGGAATGCACCATCATGACTATGTTGTTAATTGCAAAGAATTGTGCCATTCTTGCGATATGCGGAACAATTTCGATTTCCTTGATCTTCGGGCGTTTCTGGCGGTGCTGGAATTCGCGTCCTTCAGCGAGGCCGCGCGGCAGCTGAACCTGTCGGCCCCCGCCCTGTCGCGGCGCATCCGGGGCCTGGAGGATGCCGTGGGGTCCCAGCTGATCGAGCGCACCACCCGGCGCGTGGCCCCGACCGAGACGGGGCGCAAGCTGATGCCCCTGGTCCGGCGCCTGGTGGACGAGTTCGAGGAATCGATCCTGTCGATCTCCGAGCTTGGCGGGCGTCACCGCGCCCAGATCACCCTGGCCGCCCTGCCGACCGCCGCCTTCTACTTCCTGCCCCGCGTGATCGAGGCGTTCAACCGGCGCTATCCGGGCATCCGCTTCCGCATCATGGACTTCTCCGCGAACGAGGGGCTGGAGGCCGTCGCCAGCGGCGAGGTCGAGTTCGGCATCAACATCACCGGCGCGCTGCGCGAGGATCTCAGCTTCACCCCGCTGCTGGAGGATCCGTTCATCCTGGCCTGCCGCCGCGATCATCCGCTGGCGGCGAACGCGTCGATGGCATGGGCCGACCTGCAGGGCCACCCGCTGATCGGGGTCTCGACAAAGTCGGGCAACAGGGCGGTCCTGGACCAGGCCCTGGCGGTCACCGGACAACAGCTGGACCTGAACTGGTTCTATGAGGTGAACCACCTCTCGACCTCCCTGGGGCTGGTCGAGGCGGGCCTGGGCGTCTCGGTGGTGCCGCGGCTGGCGACCCCGCAGGAGGATCATCCGCTGATCGCCACGGTCAAGCTGGTCGAGCCCGTCGTCACCCGCTGCATCGGCATCGTCGAGCGCCGCGGCGTGCGCCTCTCGCCCTCGGCGCTGCGCTTCAAGGAGATGCTGATCGGCGAATGGCACCACCTGCCCCCGCCCCAGGGCCGCGCGCCGGACTAGCGGCCGTATCGCTCGATGCACCAGGACCAGACCGCATCGACGGCGCCGGGGGATCGGGGCGAACGCTTGCGCACTAGATAGAACTCGGTCTCGGCATCGAACCCGGCATCGCCCAGGTTCAGCAGGCGTCCCGCATCCAGATCGGCCTGCACGAAGGCGCGGCAGGTGATCGCGATGCCCTGCCCCGCCAGCGCCGCGTCCAGCGCCAGCGAGGTCTGGTTGAACACCGCCCCCGGCAGCGCGGCCCGCATCCCGAAATAGCGCGACCAATAGCCATAGCCGTCATGCAGCAGCGGCAGCGCGGCGATGCGGTCACGCGACGGCCGCACCGGGTCCAGGCCCGGCAGATGCGGGCTGGCCACCAGGATCAGCTCCTGCGGGAACAGGAAGCGCGCCTCCAGCCCCGTGGGAAAGGGCGCGCGCCCCTCGCGGATCGCCAGATCGACCTGGTCGCGGTCGAAATCCGACACGGCGGTCGTGGCCACGGTGCGCAGCTCGACCTTGGGCAGGGCGGCCTGCAGCGCCGACAGCTGCGGGATCAGCATCCGGGCGGCAAAGGTCGGGGTCACGCTGATGGTCACCGCATCGGCCCGGTGCTGCAGCCGGTCCGTGGCGCTGCCCAGAAGGGCGAAGGCGCGCGACACGTCGGCCAGATAGGCCTTGCCCCGACCCGTCAGCGCCAGGCCCCGCGGCAGCCGGTGAAACAGCGCCAGCCCCAGGTGATCCTCCAGCAGGCGGACCTGCTGGGCAACGGCGCCCTGCGTCACGCCCAGCTCCTCGGAGGCGGCGCGGAAGTTCAGGTGCCGCCCCGACACCTCGAAGGCGCGGAGGGCGTTCAGCGGCGGCAGCGTCCGGGGCGAGGTCGGCATGGTGATCCTGCAGATTTTCTCCTGGATAGCGGCGTTTTATCTTGCGCGTAAGGGCCCGCAGGATCGGTCATAAGGACGGCGATGCCCTGAGTCATGGGCAGAGCGCCGCCACCCTTCCATCCCCCTGCAGATCGGGACCGCCATGACCGCCCTCCGCCCCCTTGCGATGCCGACCGCCTATCCGGTCATCCTGGCCGTCAGCGGCACGCATCTGATCAACGACCTGATCCAGTTCCTGCTGCCCGCCCTCTATCCGGTGCTGAAGGGACAGTACGGGCTCAGCTATCTGCAGCTGGGCCTCCTGACGCTGGCGCAGCAGATCACCGCCTGCTTCCTGCAGCCGATCATGGGCCTCTATGGCGATCTGAGGCCGAAACCCTACATGCTGGCCGTCTCCATGGCGGTGGTCGCGGTGGGGGTGGTGATGCTGGCGCTGGCCAATTCCTTCCCGCTCCTGCTGGCGGCCTCGGCGGTGCTGGGCATCGGCTCGGCGCTGTTCCACCCCGAGGCGTCGCGCGTCTGCCGCATGGCCTCGGGCGGGCGCTTCGGCTTTGCGCAGTCCAGCTTCCAGGTGGGCGGCAATGCCGGTACCGCCCTGGGGCCGCTGGCGGCGGCGCTGTTCGTGCTGCCCTTGGGGCAGGTCAGCACGGTCTGGTTCGGGCTGCTGGCCGTGATCGGCTTCGGGGTCCTCATGCGGATCGCGGGCTGGTTCGTGGAGCATCAGCGCATCCTGAAGGCATCCGGCACTCCGCGGGCCACGGGGCCGCAGCTGTCGCAGCCGCGGCTGATCCTGGCCTTTTCGGTTATCGGCGCCCTGCTGCTGAGCAAGTTCGTCTATATCGAGACCTTCAAGAGCTACTACACCTTCTTCCTGATCGAACGGTTCGGGCTGGAGATCCGCCAGGCCCAGACCGTGCTGTTCGTGTTCCTGGGCGCGGTGGCGGTCGGCACCTTCTTCGGGGGGCCCATCGGCGACCGCATCGGGCGGCGGCGGGTGATCTGGGTGTCGATCGTGGGCGCGCTGCCCTTCGCGCTGCTGCTGCCGCACGCGAATCTGTGGGGGGTGGTGGCGCTCAGCGTGCTGGTGGGGCTGATCCTGTCCTCGGCCTTCTCGGCCATCGTGGTCTATGCACAGGAGCTGATGCCGCAGAAGGTCGGGATGATCTCGGGCTTCGTCTTCGGCTTCGCCTTCGGGATCGGGGCGCTCGGCGCGGCAGCCCTGGGCGGCATCGCCGACGTCATCGGCATGCAGCAGGTGTTCAACATCCTGTCGACGCTGCTGTTCCTGGGCTTCCTGACGGCGCTTCTGCCCGACATCGAATGAGGCGGGCGGGGGACCGCCCCCGCCGTCCCCGGCATCAGCGCAGGCTGTCCGCGTGGCGGGCGAAATTGTCCAGGATCGCCTGCCATCCGGCCTGCTGCTGGTCGCGCGGATGGTCGCTCTCGGGGTCGAACCGGATGCGCACGCGGGTCCCCTCTCCCTCCGGCAGGAACTCGACCACGGCGGCGCGGTCGCCGAAATCATAGTCGATCCGCCGGTTCTCGACGACCGTCGTATAGGTGCCCTCGAAATCAAAGCCCATGCTGCCGTCCCGCGCCTCCATCCGCGACGAGAACGTCCCGCCCGGCCGCAGATCCGCCCGCGCCGACGGACAGTGCCAGTCGTCCGAGGCGAAGTTCCACCGCCGGACATGGTCGGGGTCGGTATAGGCCGCCCAGGCCGTCGCGGGGGGCGCGGCGGTCACCGCCTCGATCTCGATCCGATCCTCGGTCATGCCAGATCCTCCTGTCCTGGTGCCACGCGCCGATTAGGCACCGGCAGGCGGCACGGATCAACGGTCGCCGCACAGGCTCGGCGTGGAACCGCCGCGCGGGCCGTCAGGCCGCGGCGACCTAGGGCAGGCCCAGGATCGCGCGGGCCTGCCGCCAGGTCGCGACGGGACGCTCATGGCGGTCGCACAGCTCCGCCACCCGCCGGACCAGCGCCGCGTTGGACGGCGCCAGCCGCGTGCGGTCCAGGCGCACGTTGTCCTCCAGCCCCGTGCGCGCATGGCCGCCGGCAGCCACCGCCCATTCGTTCAGCACGATCTGGTTCGCGCCGATCCCCGCGGCGCACCACGGCGCATCCGCGCCGAACAGCCGCCGCACCGTCGCGATGTAGAAGTCGAACACCGCACGGTCGGCCGGCATGGCGTTCCTGACCCCCATCACGAACTGCACGTAGGGCCGGGTCGTCAGCCGCCCGTCGCGCCACATCGCATGGGCCTGCAGGATGTGGGACAGATCGAAGGCCTCGATCTCGGGCATGACGCCATGTTCCGCCATCTGCGCGGCCAGCCAGTCCACCAGCTCGGGGCTGTTCTCATAGACGCGGGTCGGAAAGTTGTTCGACCCGACCGACAGGCTGGCCATGTCCGGCCGCAGCGGCAGCATGCCGCCCCGCTCGCGGCCCGCGCCGGAGCGTCCGCCGGTGGACAGCTGCACGATCATGCCGGGGCAGTGGCGGCGGACCCCCTCCAGCAGCAGGGCAAAGCGGTCGGGGTCGCTGGTGGGCCGGCCCGCGTCGTCGCGGACATGGGCGTGGACGATGGCGGCGCCGGCCTCGAAGGCCTCGTGGGTCGATTCGATCTGCTCGGCGACGGTGACGGGAAGGGCCGGGTTGTCGGCCTTGGTCGGAACGCTGCCGGTGATGGCCACGCAGATGATGCAGGGGTCGGACATCGGAAAGTATCGTCTCCTTGTTGCCGTCCGGGCGAAGGGCGGTCGGATCGCCGCGACGGGTGGATCAGAGATGGCCCCGGACGTGCGCCATTGTTCCCGCCCCCGCCACCGATGTCGATGCCCTGCCGGTCACGTCCGGACGGGTCAGGTCCATTGGGGCATCACCGCGTCGGGATAGCGGGCGCCGAACCCCCCGGACGGCAGGATCGCCGCGATCCGGCGCAGATCCCCGTCCGAGAGCGTCAGCCGCGCCGCGCCGACATTCTCCTCCAGCCGGCCGATGCCGCGCGTGCCGGGGATGGGGACGATGTCGTCGCCCTGCGCCAGAAGCCAGGCCAGGGCCAGCTGCGCGACCGTCGCGCCGCGCGCATGGGCCAGCTCGGCCAGCGCGCGCACCGCGGCCACGTTCCGTTCGAACGCCCCCGGCTGCCAGCGCGGATCGGTGCGGCGCATGTCGTCCGGATCGTGCAGCGCGGCCGGTCGCGCCGTTCCGGTCAGGAAGCCGCGACCGAGCGGGGCGTAGGGGACGAAGCCGATGCCAAGCTCGCTGAGCAGGGGAAACAGCCGTTCGACATCGCGTTCGAACAGCGAATACTCGGTCTGAAGCATCGCCACGGGCTGGACCGCATGGGCGCGACGGATGGTGGTGGGCCCCGCCTCGCTGAGGCCGAAGTGACCGACCTTGCCCGCCCGGATCAGGTCGCCGACCGTGCCCGCCACGTCCTCGATCGGCACGGCCGGGTCCACCCGGTGCTGATAGAGGACATCGACGTGATCCACCCCCAGCTGGCGCAGGCTGCCGTCCAGCACCTGCCGGATGTGGTCGGGACGGCTGTCCAGGCCATAGTCGCGCGTCCAGCCGAACTTGGTCGCGATCACCACGGCGTCGCGCACCGGAGCCAGCGCCCGGCCGAGGATGCGTTCGTTCAGGCCCCAGCCATACATCTCGGCGGTGTCGAAGAAGGTCACACCGATCTCATGGGCGCGCCGGATCGTGGCGACCGCGTCGCTGGCGGCGTCCGCCCCATAGAAGTCGGTGATGCCCATGGCGCCGTAGCCGATGGCCGACACGACCGGCCCGTCGCGGCCAAGGCGGCGGCGGGGCAGGATGCTCTCTTGACGTCGGACGTCCATGGTCGTCTCCTTCGCAGGCCGGGCCGTCTATGGCACTTGGCGTATGATATGGCACTTAGTGCCACTGTAAGCATGGAGTGTCAATGACCGTGACGCCCGTCGATCCCGGCCGTTCGCTGCGCGTGATCAAGGCCGAGGCCGTGGCCGCCGCCATCGCGGAAACCGCCCTCGCCCTCTTCGAGGCGCGGGGGTTCGACCGCGTGACCGTCGACGAGATCGCCGCGGCCGCGGGCATCTCGCGGCGCAGCTTCTTTCGCTACTTCGCGACGAAGGAGGATGTGGTGGTCGCAGGCCACGCCGCCTTCGGGGCCGCGATCCTTCAGGCCGTGGCGACGCGGCCTGTGGATGAGGATGTCTGGCTGTCGCTGCGGCGCGGTCTGGACGTGCTGGTCCGCAGCGTCGACCGCGACCCCGAGGGGGCGGCCCGGACCATGCGCGTGGTCAACGCCACGGCCAGCCTGCGCGCCCACACGCTGGAAAAGCACGGGGCCTGGGCGGTCGAGCTGTCGCCCGAGATCGCGCGCCGCCTTGGCGATGCGGACGCCCGGCGGCTGGAGGCGGATGCGCTGGTCCATGCCGCCTTCGCCTGCCTCGACGCCGCGCTGGCGCATTTCACCCCCGGCCGGGACGCGTCCCTGGGCCAGGGGCTGGACCGGGCCTTCGACGCGCTGCGCCCGCGCTGATCGCGGTCAGGCGCGACGATCAGTCGGCGCGGGGCAGCGGGCAGGCCAGATCGCCCTCGGGGCAGTCCAGAAGGCCCTCGAAATCGGCGACGCGCCGCAGGGTCAGATCCTCCAGACAGGCGCGCAGGGCCATCGGGGCGGCGCTGCCGTCGATGCCGCCGGTCCGAAAGCGGCACTCGGCGTCGCGAAAGGTGATCCAGGCGCGCTGCGCCGCGACAAGCCGGTCCCGGCCCGCCGCGTCGTCGCCAAGCCGCGCCGTCATGCTGCCGTACAGCGCGTTCAGCCGGGCATCGGGCGTCTGCGCGGCCGCACTGGTCGGCAGGGCCGCAAGGGTCGCGCAAAGAAGAAGATGTCTCATGAAAGTCCTGTCCTGATGGAATGTCGGGGACGGGCGGGACATGTCCCGCCCGTCCCCGGACCGTCTGCGCCGCGAAGATTGCGCCGGGATGACGGCGCGTCAGTACATCGCCAGGGCCGGGAACAGGATCAGCAGCCCCACCGCCAGGATCTGCAGCCCGATGAAGGGCAGCAGCGCGCGGAAGATCTCTCCCAGGGAGATGTCCGGCGGGGTCACCGACTTCAGGTAGAAGGCGGCAGGCCCGAAGGGCGGCGACAGGAAGCTGACCTGCATGTTCATCGCGAAGAGCACGCCGAACCACACCGGGTCGTATCCCAGGCCGACGATGATCGGCACGAAGATCGGCATGGTCAGCAGCGCGATGCCGACCCAGTCCAGGAACATGCCCAGCACGAACAGGATCGCCATCATGAACAGGATGATGACCGTCGGGTTGTCGCTGATTCCGGTGATCAGCCCCGAGACGAAGTTGATGCCGCCCATCAGGTTGAAGACGCCGACCAGCGCGGATGCGCCGATACCGATCCAGACGATCATGCCGACCGTCTGCAGCGTCTGCATGGCCGCGCCGCGCAGCAGGCCCCAGGTGAACTCGCCCCGGATCACGGTCGAGAGCAGCACCCCCGCCACGCCCACGGCGCTGGCCTCGGTCACCGATGCGATGCCGCCATAGATCGAGCCCAGCACCATGATGACGACCAGGATCGGCAGGAACAGCCCCTTGAGCAGGCGCAGCTTCTCGGCCCGCGGGACGCGCGCGGTGACGGCGGGCGGCACGTCGCCCGGCGTCAGCCAGGCCCGCGCCAGGACATAGGCGACATAGAGCAGCGCCAGCATGATGCCGGGGATGAAGGCCGCCGTGAACAGGTCGCCAATAGACACGTTCGCGGTCAGGCCATAGATGATCAGCACGATCGAGGGCGGCACCATGGTCCCCAGGCTGCCGCCCGCGCAGACCACCCCGATGGCCAGCTTGCGGTCGTATCCCTGCGCCAGCATCTGCGGCAGCGCGATCAGGCCCAGCAGCACGACCTCTCCTCCGATGATGCCCGACATGGCGGCCAGGATGACGGCCACGAAGATCGTCTGGACCGCGACGCCGCCGCGGATGCGGCCGCCGACCAGGCGCATCGCCTCGAACAGGTCGCGAGCGATGCCGCTGCGGTCCAGGATCGCGGCCATCAGCACGAACATCGGCACCGACACGAAGACGAAGCTGGACACGAAGGTATAGACGCGGCTGGTGATCAGCGGCACGACGTTCGGGCCGAACCAGCCGAGCGCGAAGATCAGCGTGACCAACAGCGTCACGAAGGCCAGCGGGATGCCCGTCAGCAGCAGCAGCAGAAGAAGCGCGAAGAGGAGGCCCGTCCCGGCCTCGATCCCCAGGGCTTGCAGCGAACCGAAGATCTCCATCAGCGGGCTCCCTTGTGCCCGCGGGCATAGTTAACTGTCAGGATTGCGAATTGCAGCGCCATGACCGCCAGCGCCACCATCAGCAGCACCTTGAGCACGCCCGGATAGGCCGGGTTCCAGGCCGAGCCCGAGGTCTCCAGGTGAAAGCTGCCGTCGGGGCGCCAGGCGGAGCGCTTGACCATCTGCCAAGCCGCCCAGGCAAAGGCGCCCGAGGACAGGCCGCAGACGGCCGAGATCAGGATGTCGGCCACGCGCCGCGCGGCGGGCGGCAGCATGTCATAGACCAGCACGACCCGGATGTGCCGGTCGCGCGCCGTGCACAGCAGACCCCCATAGACGAAGGAGATCGCGCAGAGAAACACCGTCGTCTCATGCGCCCAGATCGTCGGCCGGCCGAACACGTATCGCAGCACGACCTCTTGGATCAGGATCAGCATGGCGACCACCAGCCCCAGGGCCGGGATGATCGCCAGCCGGTCGATCACCCGGCCGAGGCGGCCCGATTGGGGCACGGCCTCGTGGTCCTCGCGCGCAATGGCTTCGGTTGCGTCCATCGTCTCCTCCTCCCTGGATGGGACCGGGCGCGGACGCCCGGTCCGGCGGCGCTTACTGCACCAGGCCCTTTTCGGTCAGGTATGCGGTCAGCGCGTCATAGACCTGCTGCGCCGCGGGCGACTGGCTGGCGACCTTCTCCCATTCGCCCATGGCGATGGCGCGGAACTTGGCGCGCTCCTCGGCGGGCCAGTCGTGGATGGTGATGGTGCCGCCGGCCTCGGCCTCGGCCACGGCGGCCGCATCGGCCTCGGCCAGCGCCGCGACCTGCACGCGGGCGAAGTCGCGCACCGACTGCGTCATCACCTGCTGCAGATCCTCGGGCAGGGCGTCCCATTTCGCCTTGTTCATCGAGATCTCGACCAGGGGCATGGAGTGGAAGCCCGGATAGACGGGATGGGGGGCGACCTCGTTCAGGCCCTGGGCCTGGTTGGTGGACAGCACGCTGTAATCGGCCGCGTCGATGACCTTCTTGTCCAGCGAGGTGAAGACCTCGGAGCCGGGCAGGTTCACCGGTGCGGCGCCGGCGGCGGCGAAGACCGACTGGACCAGCCCCTCGGGCGCGCGGATCTTGACGCCGGCCAGATCATCGACCCCGTCCAGCGGCACGGCGCTGACCAGCGCCTCCAGCCCCGGCGTGGTGGCGCCGATGAACTGCAGGCCATAGGGGTTCATGATCTGGTTCAGCAGCTCGGCCCCGCCGCCGTTCTCGACGAAGTCCAGCATCTGCTCGGGGTCCGACCATGCGCCGACCGGGTTGCCCATCAGCCCGAAGGCCGGGTCCTTGCCCGAGAAATACGACAGGTCGGTCACATGCCCGTCCAGGATGCCCGTGGCGATGGCGTCCTGCGTCTCGTTATGGGCGACGATGGATTCGACCGGCATCAGGTCGATGGCGATGCGGCCGCCCGACTTTTCCGCGACATCCGCGGCCCAGCCCTGCTGGAGGACGAAGTTGGGGTTGCCCGACGGGTCGGACGACTGAAAGCGCAGGCTGAACTCCTGCGCCATGGCGGGCGCGGCCAAGGCCAGCGCGGCGCTGGCCGACATCAGGAAACGGGTCATCATGGTCATGGTGTCTCTCCTCCGGTTGAAACTGGGTGCGGGTCGGTCAGGGCCGCGACCGCGCGGTCGATGATCTGGTCCGCGGGCAGCGCCACGTCGATCCACAGCGCGCCCTCGGCGGCGGGATCGGGGGGCTGCAGCGCGGCCAGCTGGCTGTCGATCAGGCTGGCGGGCATGTAGTGGCCCTGCCGGGCGGCCATGCGCGCCGCGATCAGGTCGCGGTCGCCGTGCAGGAACACGATGTCGATGGGTCCCGCCCCGGCGCGCAGCCGGTCGCGATGCGCCATGCTGAGGCCCGAACAGGCCAGCACCGCCCGCGCCGGAGCGGCCGCCGCCGCCGCGCCAAGCCGGTCCAGCCAGCCCCACCGCATGTCGTCGGTCAGGGGCCGGCCCGCGCGCATGCGATCCACGCTGGCCTGGTCGTGATAGAGGTCCGCCTCGATGAAGCTGCCGCCGATGCGGTCGGCGATGCCGCGGGCCACGGTCGACTTGCCCGTGCCGCAGATGCCCATGACCAGAATCGGCCGACCCTTCATGATGTCTCCTCCCGATGACAGCGCAATCATGCATGACAGCGCTGTCATCGGTCAAGCCGCTTTCTTTTTCCGCCGCCACGGCTAATCTGGTTCGATCATGAGCAAAACGCCCCGGATCACGCTGTCCGAAGTCGCCCTGGCTGCCGATGTCAGCCCTATCACCGTCTCGCGCGCCCTGCGCGACCCCTCCAAGGTGTCGCCCGAGGCGCGCGACCGGATCACGCGCGCGATCCGCGACCTGGGCTACGTTCCGAACCCTGCGGCGCGCGCGCTGGCCTCGGGGCGCACCGATATCGTGGGGGTCATCATCCCCTCGGTCAGCAACAACGTCTTTGCCGACGTGATGCGCGGCATCGACGAGGGGCTGCAGGGCAGCCCGCTGGTCGTGCAGCTGGGCACGACGCGCTATTCCCCCGTGACCGAAGAACAGCTGATCCGGGTGTTCCTGTCGCAGCGCCCGGCCGGGCTGATCGTCGCGGGCCATGACCAGTCGCCCGCGGCCCGCGCGCTGCTGGCGGGCGCCGAATGCCCGGTGGTGCAGATCATGGAGGTCGGCCCTGACCCCATAGACCTGGCCGTGGGGCTGTCGCATTTCGAAGGGGCACGGGCCGCGGCGGAGCATCTGCTGGCGCGGGGATACCGCGCGCCGGCCTTTCTGGGCGCGCAGATGGACCCGCGCAGCCAGCGCCGCCTGGCCGGGTTCCGCGCCTGTCTCGAGGCCGCGGGGCTGGCGGGCGGCGACCCGGTCGTCACCACGCCCGAGCCGTCATCGGTCAGTCTGGGCTGTCGGCTGTTCGCGGACCTGATGGCGCGGTTGCCGCAGACCGACGCGGTCCTGTGCAATAACGACGACCTGGCGCTCGGGGTGCTGTTCGAGGCGCGACGGCGCAACATCGCGGTACCGACCCGCCTCGGCATCTGCGGCTTCAACGATCACGAGATGATGGCCGCGGCGGAACCGCCCATCACCTCGGTCGCGACCGATCGGATGGCGATGGGCCGCCACGCGGTGGCCCTGATCCGCGACCGGCTGCGCGGCCCGGGCGCGCCGCGCGGGCACTCGGTCGATCTGGGCTTTCGGCTGATCCCGCGGGAAAGCACCCGCCGCGCGGGCTGATCCGGCCCGCTGCCGTCAGGCCGTGCGGGCGCGGAACCGCGCCTGCAGCGCGCGCACGCGGTCGTCCAGACCGGCGACGGGTCCCGTGGTCGGAATGCCGGGCGCGACCTGGCCGATGTCCAAGGGCGTGACCGGGAACGGCTCGGCGCCGAACTCCCCCAGCCAGCCGACCAGCTGCCGCGTCGAGCTGGCATAGACGATCGGCCCCAGCCCCGCCCAGGCATGGGCGGCCGCGCACATCGCGCAATGCTCGCCCGAGGTATAGACGGTGCAGCCGCGGCGCACATCCTCGGGCAGGGTCCGCGCGGCCCATTGCGCCAGCTCCAGCTCGGGGTGCCGGGTCGGGTCCTGCGTCACCGCATGGTTGCGCGCCTCGCGCAGCACGGTGCCGTCGGGGCCGACCAGGACCGAGCCGAAGGGCGCGTCGCCCGCCTCCAGCGCCTCCGCGGCCAGCGCGATGCAGCGTTCCAGATGCGTCCTGTCCATGATGGGGTCCTCTTTTGGCGTCAGTCCCGCGTCGAACGCGCGGGACGGGCTGCCGGGTCCCGCGGGGGGCTGGACCTTCGCCGCGGAATGGCGCCAACTGGCGGCGTCGGACAGGACAGGGAGGGACAGGATGGCACTGAGGGCCGTGGTGCGGGGCGAACGCTTTGCCTTTGCCGACCTGCGCGCGGTGCTGGCCGCCGCCTCGCCCGAACGGTCGGGCGACCAGCTGGCCGGGATTGCGGCCGAGAGCGCCTCGCAGCGGGTGGCGGCGCGTCGGGTGCTGATGGACCTGCCGCTGACCGACCTGCTGGACAACCCGCCCGTTCCCTATGAGACCGATGAGGTCACGCGGCTGATCGTCGACGGCCATGACGCGGCGGCCTTCGCGCCCCTGCGCGCGATGACCGTGGGCGATCTGCGCGACTGGCTGCTGTCGCCCGCAGCCGACGCGGTGGCGCTGGCGGGGGTCGCACGCGGTCTGACGCCCGAGATGGTCGCCGCCGTCAGCAAGCTGATGCGCAACCAGGACCTGATCCGCGTGGCGCGGAAAGCGCGCGTGACCACGGCCTTCCGCAACACCATCGGCGGCGCGGGCCGACTGTCGTCGCGGCTGCAGCCGAACCACCCTGCCGACGATCCGCGCGGCATCGCGGTCGCGGTGCTGGACGGGCTGCTGCAGGGCGCGGGCGACGCGGTCATCGGCATAAACCCGGCCTCCGACAGCCTGGCCAACGGCCACGATCTGCTGGTGGCGCTGGACGAGATGCGCCAAGCGCTGGCCATTCCCACCCAGACCTGCGTGCTGACCCATGTCACGAACGCGCTGGAGCTGGTCGGGCGCGGCGCGCCGGTCGACCTGATCTTCCAGTCCGTCGCGGGCAGCCAGGCCGCGAACGAGGGCTTCGGCATCACCCTCTCGCTGCTGGCCGAGGCGCGCGAGGCGGGCCTGTCGCTGAAGCGCGGCACCGTCGGCCAGGACGTGATGTATTTCGAGACCGGCCAGGGCTCGGCCCTGTCGGCCGAGGCGCATCACGGCGTCGATCAGCAGACCATGGAGGCCCGCGCCCAAGGCGTCGCCCGCGCCTTCGGGCCGCTTCTGGTGAACACGGTCGTGGGCTTCATCGGGCCGGAATACCTCTATGACGGCAAGCAGATCATCCGCGCCGGGCTGGAGGACCATTTCTGCGGAAAGCTGATGGGCCTGCCAATGGGGGTCGATGTCTGCTACACCAACCATGTGGAGGCAGATCAGGACGACATGGACACGCTGGCCACGCTTCTGGCGCAGGCGGGGGTCGGCTTCCTGATCGCGGTGCCGGGGGCCGATGACGTGATGCTGGGCTATCAGAGCCTGGCCTTCGAGGACATCGCCTATCTGCGCGAGGTGACCGGCCTGCGCCCGGCGCCGGAATTCGAACGCTGGCTGCAGGATTTCGGCCTGGACGCGCGGGCCGATGCGGTGTCGCTCGCGCGCCGGTTGGGGCTGCCGGCATGAGCGGGCTGGACCGTTTGCGCCTGGCCGCGCTGACCCCGGCCCGGGTCCGGCTGGAGGCCGGGGCGGGGCCCACGCGGCTGGCCGACCTGCTGACCTTCCAGGAGGATCACGCCGCCGCCCGCGACGCCATCCACGGAACCGTGGACTGGGCCGCGCTGGAACGCGACCTGGCCCCCCTGCCCGTCCTGCATGCGGCCAGCCGGGCGACCGATCGCGCCACCTATCTGCGCCGCCCCGATCTGGGCCGCCAGCTGGCCGAAGGCGCCCTGCCGCGCAGCGCGCCGCCCTTGCAGGTGGTGATCGGCGACGGCCTGTCGGCCCCGGCGGTCATGGCGCAGGCGGTGCCCCTGATGCGGGCGCTGGCCGCGCATCTGCCGGAACTGGCGGACCGGCCGGTGGTGCTGGCGCAGGGCGCGCGGGTGGCGCTTGGCGATGCGATCGGGGCCGCGATGTGCGCGGGAATGGTGCTGATGCTGATCGGAGAGCGGCCGGGCCTGTCGGTCGCGGACAGCATGGGCGCCTATCTGACGCAGAACCCGCGGCCGGGGCTGCGCGACAGCGCGCGCAACTGCGTGTCGAACATCCATGCCCGCGGCGGCCTGTCCGCCGACGATGCCGCGCGCCGGCTGGCCTGGCTGGTGGCCGAGGGCCGCCGGATCGGCGCGACCGGCGTCGCGCTGAAGGATGACAGCGACCGCCCGCGGCTGACGCCCTGACCGCTCAGAACGCCGCGCGGTAAAGGGCCAGCGCCGCGGCCTCGTCCACGGGCACCGGGTTGTTCTGCAGCAGGCGCGTCTGCAGCATGGCGTCGCGGGCCAGGCGCGGCAGGCTGTCCTCGGGCACGCCCACGTCGCGCAGGCGGCGCGGCGCGCCGGAGCGGTCCATCAGATCCTCCATCGCCGCGACGAAGGCCTGCGCGCGCTGATCGACGGGGCCGGAACCGGGCGCGCCCACCACATCGGCCAGCTCCGCATAAAGCGGTGCGGCGGCCGCCATGTTATGGCGCAGCACCGGGCCCAGCATCAGCGCGTTTGTCAGCCCGTGCGGCAGGTGGAAATGCCCGCCAAGCGGATAGGCCAGCGCATGCACCGCCGCGACCGGACTGTTCGAGAAGGCCTGCCCCGCCATCGCGGCCCCCAGCAGCATCCCCTCGCGCGCGGCGCGGTCGGTCCCGTCGCGGCAGGCGGTGGGCAGGTGGCGCGCCAGAAGGCGCAGCGCCTCGCGCGCGAAGATGTCGGAGAGCGGGTTCTTGCGGTGCCGGCCGGTATAGGCCTCGATCGCGTGGACCATCGCGTCGATGCCGGTGGCGGCGGTCTGCTGGGGGGGCAGGCCCACGGTCAGCGCCGCATCCAGCAGCACCCGGTCGGCATAGAGCCTGTCGGACACGATCCCCATCTTGGTCGTGCCGCCGGTGGTCAGGATGGTGATGTTGGTGACCTCGGACCCGGTCCCGGCGGTGGTCGGCACCTGCACCAGCGGCAGGCGCGGCCCGGTGACCCTGCCGATGCCGTAAAGCTCGGACAGGGGCTGTTCGCCCGCCAGCATCACCGCGACCAGCTTGGCCACGTCCATGGACGACCCGCCCCCCAGGCCCAGCACCACATCCGCCCCCGCCGCCCGTCCTTGGGCGACGCAGGCGCCGATCAGCGCCTCGGGCGGGTCGGCCACGACCGCGTCGAAGACCGCCACCGCAAAGCCATGCGCGGCCAGCGAGGCCTTGGCCGGGTCCAGCACGCCGCTGCGGTGCAGATGCGCGTCGGTCACGATCAGCACCGACCGGGCCGCGAACCAGTCCGCCATCAGCGCGCCCAAACGCGCCGCCCCGCCCCATTCGACGCGGATCGACCCCGGTGTGTCGAACGTAAAGCCTGTCATCGTCGCCCCCTGTCCCTGTCGGTCCAGAAGACAGCGCCGCGGCCCGATCCGCAAGCCGCCTCAGCCGTCGTGTTCGGCCAGCCAGGCCTCCATCATGTCGATCTCGGCCTGCTGGGTGGCGATGACCTCCTCGGCCAGCGCGCGGACCTCGGGGTCCGTGCCGTGCTCCAGCACGATGCGCGCCATGTCGATGGCGCCCTGGTGATGCGGGATCATGCCGCGCATGAAGTCCACATCCGCGTCGTTGGTATAGTCCCCGGACATGTCCTCATGCATCCGGCCCATGGCCTCCCGGTAGGCGGTCGTGGCGGGCGTGTCGCCGGGCTGCGCGTCGGACATGGGCGTCTCGCCGTGGGCGGAATGATCCATCTGGGCCGTGCCGCCATGGGCGGAATGGTCCATCGCCTGCTGGGCCAGCGCGGGCGCGGCCAGGGCAAGGGTCGTCAGCAGGACGGAAAGGGATCTCTTCATGGCGTGAACGCTCCGTTTGATGTCGGACAGGAAACCCCGTCCCTCGCCGGATGGTCAAGGGCGGCACGACACCGTGATCGTCCGGCCCCGGCCGCCGACGCGCCTGTCGGGCGGACCCAAACGGGCGGGCGCCGTGTTGTCCCCCCGAACGATCCGGCCGGGCGCAGGCCATGACGCGCGGATCACCACGGGGGACGGACATGAACGATCGGACATCACGAAAGCTGGGCTGGGCCATTCCGGTCATGCGCGTGGGCTATGGTGGGCGGGGGCTGGTCTATCTGGCGGTGGCCGGGGCCTCGCTCTATTCGCTGTGGCGCGGCGGGCAGGCGCAGGACACGGGCGAGGCGCTGGACTGGCTGAACGGCAGCTGGGGCGGCGGGGTGCTGCTGTTCCTGATCCTGCTGGGGATGCTGGCCTATGCGGTCTGGCGCGTCCTGGATGCGGTCTTCGACCTGGAGGATTACGGCACCGACGCCAAGGGCATCACCGCGCGCCTTGGGATGATCTTCACCGGTGCGGCGCATCTGGCCATCGGCATCACCGCCTTCTCGCTGCTCTTCGCGGGCAGTGACGGAGAGGAGGGGTCCAGCATCCCGCGCCATGTCGGCATGGTCATGGCCTGGCCCTTCGGGCGCTGGCTGGTCGCGCTGGCGGCGGTGGTTATCGTCGGCGCGGGCGGGCACTATCTGCGCCAGGGCTGGCGGAACGAATACCGCAAGCACTTGCAGGCCAACCGCTTCACCACGCGGTGGAACATGATCCTGAAGGCCGGGGTCATGGCCCAAGGCGCGGTCATCGCCATCGTCGGCCTGCTGTTCGCCTTCGCCGCCTGGCGCGTGGACCCCAGCCAGGCGGGCGGCGTGGGCGAGGCGTTCTCCTGGCTGGCGGGCCAGAGCCACGGGCGCATCCTGGTCATCGCCATCTGCCTGGGCCTGGGCGGCTTCGCGGTCTTCTGCTTCGTCAACGCGGCCTATCGGATCGTGCCCAAGGTGGCCGAACCCGACCTGCGCAGCCTGGCCGACCTGGTGCGCTGAGAGGCCTCAGGGCGCCAGCCACTCCCCGCGCCACCCCGTCTCGCGCCGCCATCGCGCGCGGCGGTGCCGCTGGCCCAGATGCACCGCGTCGATCGCGAGCACCTCCAGGCGCAGCACCGCGAAGGCCGCCGGATCGGCGGGCTTGTCATAGGCCAGCGCATCGGCGATGGGCGTGCCGGGCGCGGGCCGGGTGCCATAGCTCTGCCGCGCGGGGTCGGGCACACGCGCCCAGATGGCCGCGACCGCATCGCCGGTGAGGATGGTGGCTCGCGCCTCGATCCGGGTCTGCAGATGCGCGCCCGCGTCCCAGACATGCAGCGCCGCATGCGGGTTGGCGCGCAGATCGGCGATCTTGGCGGAATGGATGTCGGTATGCACCTCCAGCAGCCGGGCCTCGGGGTCGGCGGCGCGCAGCACCACGGTGCGGGCCTGCGGCATGCCCACCGGCGCGACGGTGGCCAGCACCGGATGGCGCGCGGCGGCGTGCCGGTCCGCCACCCCGCGCTGCAGGCGCAGCCAGACCTGATCGTGCAGGCTTTCCAGCCCGGCCGCCCAAGGATGCGGGTCGTTCATTCGAAGACCGATCGCGGGAAATAGAAGGACACCACCCAGTTCGGCATGTCCACAACCTCCGAGATCCGCAGATCGCCGCAGGTCGAGACCAGCATGTAGGCCTCGACCGCGGGCATGCCGTGGCGCGCACACAGCAGCTCGACCATCTGCTCGACCGCCTGGCGCGCGCCCGCCATCAGGTCGGGGCCGATGCCAGTGGTCACCTCGTATCCCTTCGCGTCAAGATGCGGCGTGACCGGGCCGGGCGTGGTGAAACGCGGCATGGCCAGATTCGCGCCCTTGACCAGGTCCAGCGTCAGGACGACATCCATCGGGCTTTCGATGGCGGTGCCGCAGACCTCTCCGTCGCCCTGCGCGGCATGGGTGTCGCCGACGGAAAACAGCGCCCCCGCCACCTCAACCGGCAGATACAGCTCCGCCCCGCGGGACAGGTCGCGGATGTCCAGATTGCCGCCCGTGCGGCGCGGCGGGACGATGGAATGGGTGCCGGGTTCGGCCAGGGCCACGCCGATCGTGCCGGCAAAGGGCTTCAGCCCGACCCGGCCATGCGTCCCCCAGAGCGCCGGGGCCAGCGTCGCCGCGTCATAGCGCCACTGCGTCAGCGCCGGTT
This sequence comes from Paracoccus sp. ME4, assembly GCF_046736325.1. Classification (GTDB taxonomy): domain Bacteria; phylum Pseudomonadota; class Alphaproteobacteria; order Rhodobacterales; family Rhodobacteraceae; genus Paracoccus. The sequence goes on along the minus strand of NZ_CP151279.1, from coordinate 117,412 downwards.
CGGGGAACTGATCGGCCAGCAGGCCGAAGCCCGGAATGTTGGCGGTCCAGCCCCATCCCTGCCCGTCCCGGGCCTGCGGGGCGAAATCGACCAGGGTGATCTTCAGCGCGTCGCCCGGCTCGGCCCCGTCCACGCGGATCGGGCCGTTGACCGGGTTGATGCGCGCGAAATCCAGGCCCGCGATGTCGGCGGCGGTGCTGTCGCGGCTCAGCTGTCCGCCCGAGGCCTCCAGGCATTCGAAGCGCAGCGTCGTGCCGGGGGCGACGGTCTCGACCGGGGTCAGACCGTTGTCCCAGCCCATGTGATGGCGGGCGGCATGGATGGTATGGGCGCATCGGTTGCACATCGCGGGGCTCCTGTCATGGCTGGCCGTTCATGGTGGCGCGGCGGGGCGGCGCTTGCAACCGGGGGCGGTCGGGCGAAAGGCCGCGGGCCGGGCGGTTTGACGCCGCCGAAATGCCCGCTAGAGTGTCGGCTGCACATCAGGCGGGGGGCGGATCATGGACATTCTGGCACGGGCGACGGCACTGGTCGGGGGCGCGATGGTGGCGATGCGGCGCCGCAACGCGCCGCGCGTCCAGGCGGTGGGCACCGCCCCCGCCATTCCCGAGGCCAGGCCGCAGGGCATCATGACGCTGAAGATGCCGGTCGCGGGCGGCTGGCTGAACGGCCATGTGCCGGATGCGGCGCCGGGCCTTCGCGTCAACGCCTTCGCCACGGGCCTCGACCATCCCCGCTGGATCGAGGTGCTGCCCAACGGCGACGTGCTGGTCGCCGAATCGAAGGAGCAGCCCGCCAAGCCGCGCAGCCTGATGGACCATGCGGCCCAGGCCACGATGCGCCGCGTCCGCGCCATCGGCGACAGCGCGAACCGCATCACCCTGTGGCGCGACGCGGATGGCGACGGGGTGGCCGAACAGCGCCACGTCTTCCTGGAGAACCAGAACCAGCCCTTCGGCATGGCGCTGGCGGGCGAGCGGTTCTTCGTGGGCAATACCGACGGCATCGTGGAGTTCCCCTATGCACAGGGCGCCACGCGCATCGACGCGCCGGGGCGGCGGCTGACGACGTTCAAGCCGAACGGCCACTGGACGCGCAGCCTGATCCTGTCGCCGGACGGGCGCAGCCTTTATGCGGGCGTCGGCTCGCTGAGCAATATCGGCGATCACGGCATGGAGGCCGAGGAAGGCCGCGCCGCCATCTGGCACCTGGACCTGGAGACCGGCCAGTCGCGCATCTTCGCCAGCGGCCTGCGCAATGCCGTGGGCATGGCCTGGGAGCCCGCGACCGGCGCGCTGTGGACGGTGGTGAACGAACGCGACGGGCTGGGGGACGAGACGCCGCCCGACTATCTGACCTCGGTCCGGGACGGGGGCTTCTACGGGTGGCCCTATTGCTACTGGGGTCAAACGGTGGACGACCGGGTGCCGCAGGATGCCGGCCTGGTCGCGCGCGCGATCACGCCGGACTATGCCCTGGGCGGTCACACCGCGTCGCTTGGCCTGTGCTGGATGCCCGCAGGCACCCTGCCCGGCTTCCCGGACGGCATGGTGATCGGCCAGCACGGATCGTGGAACCGATCGACGCTCAGCGGCTATCGGGTGATCTTCGTGCCCTTCGCGGATGGAAGGCCCTCGGGCGCGCCGCGCGACATCCTGACGGGGTTCCTGTCGCCCGACGAACGCACGGCCTTCGGGCGGCCGGTCGGCGTCACCATCGGCGCGGATGGCCGCTCGCTGCTGGTGGCCGACGACGTGGGCGACGTGATCTGGCGCGTGACGGGGGCCTGAGGCCCCCTCAGCCGGTCAGGATCAGTGCGGTGGTCACGGCCGCCGCCAGCGTCACGGCGATCAGCGTCAGGGCCAGGATCAGGGCAAGGCGCGGTCGCATCGCTCACACCATCTCGAAGATTTCGCTGTGGATCGCCGACAGCGGCACGCCCATCCCGCGCAGCGCCTTGCGAGCCGCGGCCAGCATGGGGGCCGGCCCGCACATCATGTGCGGCCAGTCGCGGCTGTCCTGCGGCAGGTGCCGCGCCAGCAGATCGGCATCGACGCGGCCACGGACGCCGCGATGCGGGGCGGGGTCCCAGCCCTCTGGCGGGTTCTCGATCACATGGGTCACGGTCAGGTCGATGTCACGGGCGATCCGCTCCAGATCGCGGCGAAAGGCGATCTCCTCCCAGCTGTCATTGGCATAGATCAGGTGGACCGGGCGCGGATCGCGACGCTCCTGCATCGCGTGCAGGTTGGCCAGGATCGGCGTGATGCCCACCCCGCCCGCGATCATCACGAAGCCCGGCGCATCGGCCTCGCGGTCGATGCTGAAGACGCCGTAGGGGCCGTCGATCCAGGCCGTCGTGCCGACCGGCGTGCGCGCCAGACGCGCGCTGTCATCGCCCAGGGGCTTGATGGAGAAGCGGATCTCCGGGCCCTTGTCCGGCGCGGTCGAGATGGTGAAGGGATGCTCGCGCAGCGAGAACGGCCCCTGCCCCACCGACAGCCAGGCGAACTGCCCCGGCAGCCAATCGCGCAGCGGGCGTCCTTGAGGCTCCAGGACCAGGCTGCGGATGCCGTCGCCCTCGTCGCGGTTCTCTACCACGCGCCAGGGGTTGCGGGCCTGATGCATCGGGCGCAGCACGCGGGCATGCAGGATCAGCCCGGCCCAGGCCAGCGTCGCGACCAGCCACAGCGCCCTGGTCGCGGGTTCCGCGGTCAGGTGGCCCGCGCCCAGCACATGCCAGATCGCCGCCGCGAAGCCGGTCAGCGCCAGCCCCAGATGCAGCCGCCGCCACCACAGATAGTCCAGTCCGACCCGCTTGCGCAGCTCGGAACTGGCGATCAGCGTCAGGAAGCACAACAGCGCCACCCGCCCCGCCGTCATGTGCAGCGGCGCCTGCAGCGGATTCAGCACCCCCATGTCGTCCTGATGCCAGACATAGAGCATCCCGAAATGCCCCAGCATCAGCGCCACCGCCCCCCAGCTGAGGAAGCGGTGAAAGACCGGCAGGATGTCCGCGCCGAAGGGCCGGGTCAGCGGCTTCAGCCGCCCGGTCAGCGCGAACTGCATCGCGATCAGCGCCAGCGCGCCGAAGCCCAGGGTAAAGGCCAGGTTGCGCGTCAGCGGATCGCCCCGCGGCGGGTCCCCGGCCAGGATCACCGCGAAGGGCAAGAGCAGCGCGGCGACGGCCAGCGCGACCCATCCCGCCGCCTGCGCGCGCACGGCCCAAGGCGCGTCCGCCGCATCGACATGGCGGGCGGGATGGGCGGCGGGGCGCGGGGTCTGGGGTCGGTCCATGCGGCGGCAACGCAACGCCCGGCGCATTGTTCCGGCCCGGGCAGGGAACCCGATGCGCAGGGCGTTGTTGGAAAAGGACTTTGCCCGCCCCCCACACCCGCCTGACAGGATGACGCCCATGCCCTATTGCGGCCCCGCCCCGGTGCCCGACCAGCTGTGGCGCAGCTGGAACCTGGACCCTGCCGTCCTGATAGGACTGGCCCTGCTGACCGTGTGGCTGATGCGGAGCGATCAGCGCGGGGCGGGCATGCTGGCGGTGGCGGCGCTGGCGGTGGCCTTCGTCTCGCCGCTCTGCGCGCTGACGGTGGCGCTGTTCTCGGCGCGGGCGGTGCATCACCTGCTGCTGATCGCGGTGGCCGCCCCGGCGCTGGCGGTGGCCTGGCCCGCGATGGCGCGGGTGCCGGCGGGCCTGTCGCTGGCCGCGCTGACGGGCGCGATGATCGCGTGGCACCTGCCCGATCTCTATGCGGCGATCTGGGCGTCGGACGGGCTCTACTGGCTGATGCAGGCGGCGATGCTGCTGCCGGCCTGGGCGTTCTGGTCGGCCGTTCTGGCCCCCCGCCCCACCGCGCCCGAGGCGCTGCGCCGCGCCGGGCTGATCGGCGGTCTGGCCGGGGTTATGGGGCTTCTGGGCGCGGCTCTGACCTTCGCGCCCGCGATCCTCTACGTCCCGCATCTGGGCACGACGCTGCCTTGGGGCCTGCCGCCGCTGGCCGATCAGCAGCTGGCGGGGCTGATCATGTGGGTGCCGGGCTTTGTGCCCATGGCGGCCATCGCGGCGCTGGTGCTGGGCCGGGCCTGGCGGGCCGAGGTCGCGCGATGATGGTGGCCGCGCTGAAATACCTGCATCTGGCGGCGATGCTGTGCTGGTGCGCGGCGCTGGTGGCGCTGCCGGTGCTGCTGCATGTCTATGGCGCGATCTGGCGGCGCCATTCCGGAAGCGGCCAGACCGAGGCGCGCTATGCCGAGTTCCGGCTGATCACGCATTACGGCTATATCGGCTTTGCGACCCCCGCGGCGGTCATCGCCATCGCGGCAGGAACCGCGCTGATCTTTGCGGGCCAGGTGTTCGATCTGTGGTTCGTGGCCAAGCTGGCCTTGGTCGCGGGGATGACGCTGGTCCATGCCTGGATCGGCCATCTGGTCCTGTCGTCGGGAGAGAACCGGGGCCTGCACCGCATGCCCTCGGCGCTCTGGGGGCTGTGGCTGGGCCTGCCGCTGATGGCCGGGGTGCTGTGGCTGGTCCTGGCCAAGCCGGATCTGGCCTGGACCGAGGACTGGCTGCCCGGCTTCCTTCTGGAACCCTATGGCGCGGAGGCCCGGCGATGATCGCGCTTGGTCCCGATCTGATAGTCGAAGACCAGCTTGCCGCCGTGCCAGCCGGTGATGCCGGTCATCAGCGCGGTCAGCGCCGACAGCAGGATGCCCCAAGGCAGCACCGCCCTCTGCGGATCGGGCAGCCGATAGCCCCAGTTCAGCCCCAGAAGCGACAGCAGCATCACCGCCAGGATGAAATGCGTCCAGCTGGAGGCGCGGATGCGGATGCCGGGCACCATCAGCAGCTCGATCGTGCCCGCGATGCCGGCCATCACGCCCAGACCGAAAGCCGCCCCCGTGGCCCACAGCGCGACCCGCGGCCAGAATGCGTCCGCGGTCAGCCAGTACATCGCATCCGCCCCCAGGGTGGAGAAGGCCAGCGCGATGGGAAACGCCACCATCATCGCATGCAGCGGGTGGCCGGACAGGGCGATCTTCGTTTCCGTGTCGTTGAAGGCGACATGCTCCTCGATCGGGTCGGACAGGCGGCGGCGCTGTTTCCAGCTGCGTTTCTGGCGCATGTTATCTCTCGCTTGGTCAGGGGGTTGCGGGGCATGGGGCCAAGGCACAAGGCTTGGGCGGCGCTGACGGTTCCCCTGCTGGGCGGATGCGACCGCGCGCTGAGCACGCTGGCCCCCGCCGGACCCGCCGCCCGCGACATCGCGACCCTGTGGTGGGCGATGCTGGCCGGATCGGCGGCGATCACCGCGCTGGTCCTGACGCTTCTGGTCGCGGCGGTGCGCAACAACGGCGCGCGGCGGTCCGAACGGGTCTGGATCTGGGGCTGGGGCCTGGGGTTCTCCATGGCGGTGCTGACGGTGCTTCTGGGCCTGTCGCTGTGGCTGGGGGAACGGATGCTGGCCCGGCCCGACGGCGCGCTGCGCATCGAGGCGCGCGCGGCGCAATGGGGCTGGCGCTTCGTGCAGCCCGGTCCCGACGGCCAGCCGGTCGCGACGCGCGACACGCTCTATGTCCCGGCGGGCCGCGACTTCGACGTGGTCCTGGAGGCCGAGGACGTGATCCACAGCTTCTGGGTTCCGCAGCTGGGCGGCAAGATGGACGCGATCCCCGGCCATGCCAACATCCACCGCCTGCGCGCCGACCGCCCCGGCACGTTCGAGGGGCTCTGCGCCGAGTTCTGCGGTCTGGGCCACGGCGCGATGCGCTTCACCGTCGTGGCCTACGACCCCGCAGGGCCCGTCCCCGACATGTCCGACCATCAGATCGCGGAGCCGCGCCCATGACCCCGCGTTCAGACCACGCCATCGCCCCCTTGGACCCGATGTTCGCCGATCACGACATCGCCCCGAACCCCGCGCAGCGCGCCCTGGCCCTGCACCGGGAACTGGACCGGGCCTGGGCGGACGAGCCGGGCTGGCGGGGCTTCCTGTCCTCGGTCAATCACGGCACGATCGGGCTGCGCTTCATGGCGACGTCCTTCGTGTTCTTCGCCATCGGCGGCGTCTTGGCCATGCTGATCCGCGCGCAGTTGGCGACCCGCGACGGTGCCTTTCTGGACGTCGAGCTTTATAACCAGATCTTCACGATGCATGGCAGCATCATGATGTTCCTCTTCGCCATCCCCATGCTGGAGGGGCTGGCGCTGTGGCTTCTGCCCAAGATCCTGGGGGCGCGGGACATGGCCTTTCCGCGGCTCTCGGCGCTTGGCTACTGGTGCTATCTGTTCGGGGGCACGGTGATCGTGCTGTCGCTGGTCGCGGGGGTGGCGCCGCATGACGGCTGGTTCATGTACACGCCGCTGTCGGACCGCACCCATTCGCCCGGCATCAACGCCGATGTCTGGCTGCTGGGCGTCACCTTCGTCGAGATCAGCGCCATGGCCGCCGCGGTCGAGATCACCGTGACCATCCTGCGCTGCCGCGCCGCGCACATGCCGCTGACCCGGATGCCGCTGATGGGCTGGTATCTCCTGGGCACGGCGGCGATGATGCTGGTGGGCTTTCCGCCGCTGATCCTGGGGTCGATCCTGCTGGAGCTGCAGCGCGCCTTCGACTGGCCCTTCTTCGACATCGCGCGGGGCGGCGATCCGCTGCTGTGGCAGCACCTGTTCTGGCTGTTCGGCCATCCGGAGGTCTACATCATCTTCCTGCCCGCGGCCGGGGCGCTGTCCACGATCATCCCGATCATGGCGCGCACCACCATCCTGGGCTACGGCGCGATCGTCGCGGCCATCGCGGGGCTGGTCTTCCTGTCCTTCGGGCTCTGGGTGCATCACATGTTCACCGTGGGCATCCCGCACATGGCGCTGGCCTTCTTCAGCGCGGCCTCGGCGCTGGTGGCGGTGCCGACGGCGGTGCAGGTCTTTGCCTGGATCGGCACGCTGTGGGACGGCAAGGTCAGCTTCCGCCTGCCGATGATGTATGTGATGGGCTTCTTCATCACCTTCGTCATGGGCGGGCTGACGGGCGTGATGCTGGCCATGGTGCCCTTCAACTGGCAGGCGCACGACACGGCCTTCGTCACCGCGCATCTGCATTACGTCCTGGTCGGCGGCTTCGTCTTTCCGATGCTGGCGGCGGTCAGCTACTGGATGCCGCTGATCTGCGGGCGCTGGCGGGTGCGGGGCCTGGGCGAGGCCGCGTTCTGGCTGATCCTGATCGGCTTTCACGGGACCTTCTTCCTGATGCACCTGACCGGGCTTCTGGGCATGCCGCGCCGCATCGCGACCTATCCGGGCAATCCCGAATGGGAGTGGCTGAACCTGATCTCCTCGATCTTCGGGATGATCCAGGCGGCGGGGTTCGCGCTTTTTGCCTTCGACATGGCGATGCAGTGGCTGTTCGGCCGGCGCAGCCGCCGCAACCCCTGGCACGCGCCGACGCTGGACTGGGCCATGCCACTGCCCGCGCCCTCCTACAACTTCGCGTCCCTGCCCGGACCGCATCTGTCGGACGCCACTGCGCTCCTGCCCCTGGCGCGGGGCGAGGGGCTGCTGCCCGGCGCGCCGCGCGGCCTGCGCGAGACGCTGGTCGTCGATCCGGCCAGCGGTCGGCCCGACCATGTCGCGGTTCTGGCGACCAGCACCCGCCTGCCGCTGTGGACCGCCGCCGCGATCGGCAGCTTCTTCGCGGCGATGCTGGCCGGGCTCTACTGGCTGGCGCCGGTGGGGATCGGGCTGACCATGCTGGCCGCCTGGCGGTGGGGCGCGATCATGGGGACCGACCGCGACCATGCCCCGGCCCGGGTCGCGCCGGGCCTGACGCTGCCGCTGCACTATCAGCGCCGCGACACGCTGGCGCGGACCGGGGTGCTGGCGCTGCTGGTGGCGGACGGGACGCTCTACGCGTCGCTGCTGTTCGGACTGGGCTTCCTGACCGTGGTGGCGCCGGGCTGGCCCGCCCCGGTCAGCGGGCTGGAGGCGGGACCGATGCTGGCCGCGTCGCTGGTCGCGCTGGCGGGGATGGCCGCGGGCCGCATCGCCGCCGGGCGGACCGAGGCCGCGCGCGGCGCCCAAGCCGCCGTCACCTGGGCAGGTCTGGGGTTGGCCGGGTGCGGCGCGGCGCTTCTGGCGCTGGCGGCGCTGGCCTGGGGCCTGGACGATCCGCGCGCCCATGCCCGCGACGCGCTCCGGGCGGTGGCCTTGGGCTTTGCGGGTGCGCATGGGCTGGTCTGCACCATGCTGGCGCTGCGCGCCCTGCGGGACGCGCAGACCGGGCGCATGGGCGGCGAGCGTCGGGGTGCGGCCCCGGCCTGGGCGGCGTTCCAGGGGTTCTGGCTGGCGACCTCGGCCCTGTCGGTTGCGGTCGTCGCCGCGCAGGAGGTGCTGTGATGGGCTGGGCGATGCGCGCCCTGGCGGGACCGGTGCTGTGGGCGGTGCTGTTCGCCCTGATCTATGCGCTGCACGGGACGGGCTGCGCCCTGGGGTGGTCGGGCACGCCCTTGCTGCCCGGCGGGCCGGACCTGCACCGGGGCGCGATGCTGCTGGTCTGGCTGGCCGGGCTGGCGCTGCACGGGGTGCTGGTCCGCGCGCTGCCCGCAGGGCGGGGGCGCGAGCGGCGCATCATCGCGCTGACGGCCTGGATCGGACTGGTCTCGACGCTGTTCACGCTGTTCCCGGTCGCGATCCTGACCACCTGCGGGTGACCCGGGCCATCAGGGCCGGATCAGGTATTTCGCGCCCGTGGCCTTGCGGTTCATCGCGCGGGCGGTGTCGGGGCTCAGCGTTTCGGCCAAGGACACGCGCGCGGTATAGGCGCTGGCGAAGGTCGTGGTCATCTCGCGCGCCACGCGGGCGCGCATCGCCTCGACCACCGCCGGGTCCAGCCGCTGCAGCTGCTGGAACAGCAGCCAGCCGCCGATCTGCCAGCTGAAGCCGAAGCCTCGGCGCAGGACCGACGGGCCGGTATCCAGCGCCCCATAGATGTAGCCCTGCTTGAACGTCCCCGACCCATAGCGGTCATAGCGGTCCATGGACCGGGCGGCGACGGCCTCCATCGCGTTCAGGATGATGCTGGTCGTCTCTCCGCCGCCGATCGCGTCGAAGGACAGCGTGGCGCCCGTCTCGGCGATGGCCTGCTCCAGATCTGCGCGGAAGCTGTCGGTGCTGCTGTCGACGACATGGGTCGCGCCCAGATCGCGCAGCATCGCGGCCTGTTCGGCGCTGCGCACGATGTTGACCAGCCCGATGCCGTCGTCGCGGCAGATCCGCACCAGCATCTGGCCCAGGTTCGACGCGGCCGGGGCATGGACCATCGCGGTATGGCCCTGCGCGCGCATCGTCTCCACGAAGCCGAGCGCGGTCAGCGGGTTCACGAACAGCGCCGCCCCCGCCTCGGCCTCCGCGCCTTCGGGCAGCGGCAGGGCATCGCGCGCGTCGATCAGGCGGTGCGTGGCATACATGGCGCCGCCCATCATCGCGACGCGGCGGCCGATCAGGTCGGTCTGGTCGGGACCGGCGGCGATGACGGTGCCCGCGCCCTCGTTGCCCACGGGCATGGACTGGTCGATGCGGGCGCGCATGGCGGCCATGGCGCCCTGCGGGACGGGGGCGGTCAGGACCGGCGCCTCGGCCGTGCCGCCCTGCTCCAGCGCCGACAGGTCGGCCGGTCCGAACAGCAGGCCCAGATCCGACGGGTTGACCGGCGCCGCCTCGATGCGCACCAGCAGCTGGCCCGGACCCGGATCGGGCAGCGTGACGGGCACCAGCTCCAGGCGCAGCTGCGCATCGGCGGTGATGGTGGATCGCAGTTCTAGGCTGTCGTGGCTCATGGCGTGCTCCGGTGTTGTGGCCCTCTACCTAGGAACGCCCCGCCCGGCGGACAAGCCGCTCAGCCGCGCCGCCCCTCCAGCACCGCCTTGAGGACCAGCGCGACCAGCGCCAGCAGCGTCAGCGTGGAGGCCGCCGCAAAGGCGCCCACCGCGTTCAGGTCGTTGAACAGCAGCTCGACATGCAGGGGCAGCGTGTTGGTCTGGCCGCGGATGTTGCCCGAGACCACGGACACGCCCCCGAACTCGCCCACCGCCCGCGCCGTGCACAGGACCGCACCATAGAGCAGCGCCCACTTGATGTTGGGCAGGGTCACCCGGCGGAACACCTGCCAGCCCGACGCCCCGAGCGTCACCGCGGCCTGTTCCTGGTCGGTCCCCTGCGCCTGCATCAGGGGCAGCACCTCGCGCGCGACGAAGGGTGCGGTCACGAACAGCGTCACCAGCACGATGCCCGGCAGCGCGAACATGACCTGCAGGTCGACCTCGCGCAGCCACGGGCCCAGGAGGCCCTGGCGGCCATAGAGCAGCAGATAGCAGATCCCCGCGATGATCGGAGAGATCGAGAACGGGATCTCGATCATGGTGACCAGGATGCCCCGCCCCCAGAAGCGGTGCTTGGCCACCGCCCATGCAGCGGCGATGCCGAAGGCGATGTTCACCGGCACCACGATCAGCGCGACCAGGCTGGTCAGCCAGATGGCGTGCAGCGTGTCGGGATGCAGGATGTTCTGGGCATAGACCCGCCAGCCTTCGGAAAAGGCACGGGCAAAGATGAAGACCAGCGGCGCCACCACGATCAGCAGCGTCAGCACCACGGCCAGCGCGACCAGCAGGCGGCCCGACCGGGCGGGACGACGGGGCGTCATCGGCTGGCCTCGCGGTGGCGGGCGGCCCAGGATTGCAGGATGTTCGACACGACCAGCAGCACCAGCGCAAAGCCCAGCAGGACCAGCGCGATGGCGGCCGCGCCGTTATAGTCGAACTCCTCCAGCCGGATGAAGGCCAGGAGCGCCGCGATCTCGGTCTGTCCGGGCAGGTTGCCGGCGATGAAGACGATCGCGCCGAACTCGCCCAGGGACCGGGCAAACGCGGTCGTGCAGCCGGCCAGCCAGGCGGGCAGGATCGCCGGAAAGACCACGCGGATGAAGGACTGCCACGGCGTGGCGCCCAGGGTCTCGGCCGCCTGTTCCAGCGCGGGGTCCAGATCCTCCAGCACCGGCTGGACCGTGCGCACCACGAAGGGGATCGAGGTGAAGGCCATCGCCAGCGCGATGCCCAGCACCGTATAGACCACCGGCACGCCCAGGGGGTGCAGCACCTGCCCGAACCAGCCGTTGGCGGAGAACAGCGCCGTCAGCGACAGCCCCGCCACCGCGGTGGGCAGCGCGAAGGGCACATCCATCAGCGCGTCCAGGATGCGCTTGCCCGGAAAGTCGTGGCGCACCAGAACCCAGGCCATCAGCAGGCCATAGACCGCGTTGAAGGCCGTGGCGATGGCCGCCGCCGTCAGCGTGACGCGGAACGCGGCCAGCGCCCGGTCGCTGCTGACGATGGCCCAGAAACCCGCGGGCCCGATCTGCGCGCCCTTCAGTATCAGCGCCGCGATGGGGATCAGGACGATCAGCACCAGATACAGCAGCGTCGTGCCCAGGCTGAGCGTGAAGCCGGGCAGGACGCGCTTGGCGCGGATCGGGGCCGTCGCCGTGGTCATCGGTTCACGAAGACCTGGTCCAGGATCGCGCCGTCGGCCAGGTGCTCCTCGCGCACGCGGTCCCATCCGCCGAAGACCTCGTCCACGGTGACCAGTTCCACCGGGGCCTGGCTGTCGGCGACCTCCGCGGCGACGGTCTCATCGGTGACGCGGTAGTGGTTCTGGGCCAGGATGCGCTGCGCCTCGGGGGTGTAGAGCCAGTCCAGATAGGCGGTGGCCAGGTCGGTCGTGCCGTTGTCCTCGGCATTCTCGGCGACCACGGCCACGGGGAAGGCCGCGAAGAGGCTCATTGAGGGCGTCACGCGTTCGAAGCCCTGCGCCTCGTACTGCTCGGCGATCTGGCCGGTCTCGGCCTCGAAGGTCACCAGCACGTCGCCGATGCCGCGCTCGGCGAAGGTCTGGGTGGCCGCGCGCCCGCCCGTGTCAAAGACCGGGACGTTGTCAAAGACGGCGCGCACGAACTCCTGCGCCGCCGCCTGGTCGCCGCCGTTCTGCGCCAGCGCATAGGCATAGGCCGCCAGATAGGTATAGCGCGCATTGCCGCTGGTCTTGGGGTTGGGGAACACGGGCGCCACGTCGTCGCGGGCCAGGTCGTCCCAATCCTCGATCCCCTTGGGGTTGCCCTCGCGCACCAGGAAGGCGGGCAGCGAGTAATAGGGCGACGCCCCGTTGGGCAGCGCGTCGCGCCAGTCCTCGGGCAGGAGGCCCCCCTCGGCCAGCACGTCCACGTCGGTCTCCTGGTTGAAGGTCACGACATCGGCGGGCAGCCCCTCCAGGATGGCGCGGGCCTGGCGCGACGATCCGCCATGCGACATGTCGATGGTCAGGCTGCGCCCGGTCTCGGCCTGCCACTTCTCGGCAAAGACGGGGTTCAGCGCCTCGAACAGCTCGCGCGCGATGTCATAGCTGACGTTCAGCAGCTTGTCCTGTGCAAGGGCGGGGCCGGACAGGGTCAGGGCCAGGGCGGTGGCGATCAGGGGCAGTCTCATCGGGCGGTCTCCTTCTGCGGGGCATCGGCAAAGATCGTGGCGGCCTGGACGGCCAGAGTGACGGGGGCGCCGCGGCTCAGCACCGGGGCGCCGCGGCGGGGCATCTGGATTTCGGCCTCGGTCCCGTCGGCATGGGCGACGGTCAGGCGCAGCTCGGCACCGGTGCTGGCCAGGGTCTGGACGCGCCACGGCCCGCCCTCGTCCGGCGCGACGCGCAGGTCGGCGGGGCGCGCGAAGAGCTGCGCCGCGCCGTCGCGCAACGCGACCTGCGGCAGCGCGGACAGATCCAGCCCCGGCCCCTGCGCGCGGCCCCCCGTCACGGTGACGGGCAGCTGGACCGTGGCCCCCATGAAGCGCGCGACAAAGGGGGTGGCCGGGGCGTCGTGGATGGCGTCGGCATGGCCGATCTGCTCGATCCGGCCCTCGCCCATGACCACCACGCGGTCGGCCAGCTCGAAGGCCTCCTCCTGATCGTGTGTCACGAAGATCGTGGTCGATCCGGTCGCCTCATGCACGCCGCGCAGCCAGCGGCGCAGGTCGCGGCGGATCGCGGCGTCCAGCGCGCCGAAGGGCTCGTCCAGCAGCAGCACCCGCGGCTCGATCGCCAGTGCGCGGCCAAGCGCCACCCGCTGACGCTGACCGCCCGACAGCTGGCCCGGAAAGCGGTCGGCCAGATGGTCGATCTGCAGAAACGCCATCAGCTCGTCCGCGCGCGCGGCGATCCGGGCGCGGGTCGGGCGCTGACCGCGCGGCAGGACGGACAGGCCGAAGCCGATATTGTCGCGCACGCTCATGTGCGGGAACAGGGCGTAATGCTGAAAGACGAAGCCGATGCGCCGCTCGCGCGCAGCCAGCGCCAGCCAGTCCTGCCCCTCGACCCGCAGCTGCCCGGCATCGGGCCATTCCAGCCCGGCGATGATCTTCAGCAGCGTGGTCTTGCCCGACCCGGACGGGCCCAGCAGCGCCAGAAGCTCTCCGGGTTCGACCGACAGGTCGATCCCGCGCAGGACATCGGTGCGGTCGAACCGCTTGGTCAGTCCGGCAATCTCGATCGACATGGCGCGCCTCCCTGCTGTTCCCGCCAGCTAGGCCGCGGCCGCGCGCCGGACAAGGGCGCCCCGCCCGGCCCCCGCACCCGTCGCAGGGCCGCCGTTCCACCGCACGCGGGGGCCGCGAAACGCGCGGACCGGACGGGCGCCGGGGGTCGCGACAGCGTTCCGGCGGTCGGGGCGGGGAACGGACGGGCGTTCTTTTTCGGCCGCGCGCGGAGCGCTCAGACGCCGCCCAGGCTCAGCCGGGCCAGCGCGGCGATCAGGTCGGTCCGCGTGACGATGCCGACGATGCGCCCCTCCTCCAGGACCGGGACCGCGTCGCAGCGCCCGTCCGCCATCTGCGGCAGCAGCGCGGCGATGGGCATGTCGGGGGATGCGACCGGCACGTCGCGCTGCATGATCTGTCCGGCCTGCCGGCCAGCGCGGGGGGCTGGGCCGTCCGCGCGCCGCCAGGGACCGGTGCGCCGGAACCGCGCCCCGGCCAGCAGGTGGCGCTGATAGATCACGCCCAGCCAGTCGCCGCCCGGCGCCACGACGGGCAGCGCGGTGAAGCCGTGGCGCAGGAACAGCTGCGCCACCGCATGCAGGGGGGTCCGCGGGCCGATCGTGACCAGGTCGCGCGACATGATTTGGGACACCCGGCCGTCGCCGGTGCGATGCCCCGCCGCGGTCAGCTCGGCCGCCGCGATCAGCCGGGCCAGGTCCTCGACGCCCAGGTTCAGCGACTGGCGATAGCGCGCCAGGATTCCCTCCAGCTCCTCCTCCGACAGGCCGAGACGTTCGGCCGGCGGGGGGTCGGCGGTCCCCTGGGGGTTGGACTGGTCGAACTGCCGGAACGGATAGTGCCGCCCGGTCGCGCGCCCGTAGATCATGCCCGCCGCCACCAGGATCGCGGTGCCGAGCGCGACCGGGCACAGCGGGAACCAAAGGCCGCCCTGCGCGATCAGGTCGGGCGACAGCGCGACCGTCATCGCTACCGCGCCGCCGGGCGGGTGCAGGGCGCGCAGCGCGATCATCGTGGCGATGGCCGCACCCACCGCGCAGGGGATGCGCAGCATGGGGTCGGCGATCAGCGCGCAGACGACCAGCGCCACCGCCGCCGAGGCGGTGTTGCCCACCACCGCCGACCAGGGCTGCGCCAGCGGACTGCTGGGCACGGCGAAGATCAGGACGGCGCTGGCGCCGAAGGGGGCGATCAGGAACAGGCCCAGATGCATCTCGGCCGAGGCCGCGACGACGACCGCGCCCGCGGCAAGCAGACCGATCAGCGCCCCCGCGCCCGCGCGCAGCGCCTCGGCGGGGCGGCCTGCCGGGATGGCGGGGCCCAGTGATCGCAAAGCGCGTCGGATCATGTCGATCATCCCGAACCGTGGTCAGGGGCGCGACTATGCCCATCGGCGGGCGGAGGCAAGCCTGCGCGTCAGCCGAGCGCGTAGCCCACGCCCCGCACGGTGCGCAGCGGATCGTCGCCGCCGTTCCGCATCAGCGCCTTGCGCAGGCGGCCCACATGCACGTCGATGGTGCGCGTGTCGACATAGATGTCGCGCCCCCAGACCCGGTCCAGCAGCTGTTCGCGCGTCCAGACGCGGCCCGGCTTCTCCATCATCGTGGAGAGCAGGCGGAACTCGGTCGGGCCCAGATGCAGCGGCTGGCCCGCGCGGAAGACCCGGTGTTCGGCCGCGTCCAGGATGATGTCGTCGAAGGTCAGCCGCTCGCCCATGGTGGCGGGCCGGGTGCGGCGCAGCTGGGTGCGCAGGCGCGCCAGCAGCTCGACCACGGAATAGGGCTTCACGACGTAGTCGTCGGCCCCGGTCTCCAGGCCGCGGACGCGGTCCACCTCCTCGCTGCGCGCCGACAGCATGATGATGGGGATGCCGCGGGTGGCGGGGTCGGCCTTGACCTGGCGGCAGACCTCGATTCCCGACACCTTGGGCAGCATCCAGTCCAGCACGATCAGGTCGGGCTGCTCCTCGGCGACCAGCAGCAGCGCGTCCTCGCCATTGTCGGCCACCACCACGTCGAAGCCCTCGGCCTCCAGGTTGTAGTGCAGGACCTCGCGCTGCGCGCCCTCATCCTCGACGACCAGAACGCAGGGGGCCTGGCGCGACACGGGTCAGGCCTCCGCCGCGGGGGCCACGACGCTGCTGCTCTTCGGGCGCGCGTCGTCGGGCAGGTCGCCGGTCACCAGATAGACCACCTGCTCGGCGATGGAGGTCGCGTGATCGCCCATCCGCTCGACGTTCTTGGCGATGAAATGCAGATGCATGCAGGGGGTGATGTTGCGCGGGTCCTCCATCATGTGGGTCAGGAACTCGCGGAACAGCGCGTTGTACATCTGGTCAACCTCCAGGTCGCGCTGGCGCACGTCATGGGCCAGATCGGCGTCGCGGCGGATATAGCTGTCCAGCGCGTCCTGCAGCATCTTGTTCACCGCCTGGCTCATCCGGCGCAGCGCGATGCCCGAGCCGTTGATGGCGGGCATCTGGGACAGGACCTCGGTGCGCTTGGCCATGTTCTTGGCGTAATCGCCCACCCGCTCCAGCGAGGCAGAGATCTTGATCACGGCCAGCACCATGCGCAGGTCGGTCGCGGTGGGGGCGCGCAGCGCGATCAGGCGGGCGGCGTCCTCGTTGATCTGCATCTCCATCGCGTCGATGGCCTTGTCGCGGCGACGGACCTCGTCGGCCAGCTCCTCGTCGCGGGTGTCCAGCGCGGCGGCGGCGTCGGTGATGGCCGCCTCGACCATGCCGCCCATCTTCACCACCATTGCCTGGATGGTCTCCAGGTCGCGGTCGAAGGCCGAGGAGATATGCTTGTCGCGGTTCATGTCAGATCCTTTCGATCAGCCGATCCGGCCCGAGATGTAGGCCTCGGTCCGGCTGTCCCGGGGCTTGGTGAAGATGTCGTCCGTGTCGCCGTATTCGACCAGGCTGCCCAGGTGGAAGAAGGCGGTCTTCTGGCTGACGCGGGCGGCCTGCTGCATCGAGTGGGTCACGATCACGACCGAGAACTGGGTGCGCAGCTGCTCGATCAGCTCCTCGACCTGGCTGGTGGCGATGGGGTCCAGCGCGGAACACGGCTCGTCCATCAGCAGCACCTCGGGCGAGGTGGCCACCGCACGCGCGATGCACAGGCGCTGCTGCTGGCCGCCCGACAGGCCCGTGCCGGGCTCGGACAGGCGGTCCTTGACCTCGTTCCACAGCGCCGCGCCGCGGAGGCTGCGCTCCACGATCTCGTCCAGCTCGGCGCGGCTGCGGGCCAGGCCGTGGATGCGCGGGCCGTAGGCCACGTTGTCATAGATCGACTTGGGGAAGGGGTTCGGCTTCTGGAACACCATGCCGACCTTGGCGCGCAGCTGCACCGGGTCGATGCGGCGGTCATAGATGTTCTCGCCGTCGATGGTGATCTCGCCCTCGATCCGGGCGCTGTCGATCGTGTCGTTCATGCGGTTGATGCAGCGCAGGAAGGTGGACTTGCCGCAGCCCGACGGGCCGATGAAGGCGGTGACGGTCTTGTCCAGGATCTCGACGTTCAGGTCCTTGATGGCCTGCTTCTCGCCGTAGAAGACCTGGACGTTGCGGGCCGAAATCTTGATGTCCTGCTGGCTCACGGCGCTCTCCGATCGGATGGTGTCATACATGGTGGCTCTCCTGCGGGCCGATCACCAGCGGCGCTCGAACTTGCGGCGCAGATAGATGGCCAGCAGGTTCATGCACAGAAGGAAGACCAGCAGGACGATGATGGCGCCCGAGGCGCGCTCGACGAAGGCCGGATCGCTGCGCTGCGTCCAGTTGTAGACCTGGACCGGCAGGGCGGATGCCGGATCGAACAGACCCTCCGGCGGGGCGGCGGGAAACTCGCGCACGAAGGCCACCATCCCGATCAGCAGCAGCGGCGCGGTCTCGCCCAGGGCCTGGGCCAGGCCGATGATCGTGCCGGTCAGGATGCCGGGCGCGGCCAGCGGCAGGACGTGGTGGAACACCGTCTGCATGCGGCTGGCGCCGACGCCCAGGGCCGCGTCGCGGATCGAGGGCGGCACCGCCTTCAGCGCCGCGCGGGTGGCGATGATGATGGTGGGCAGGGTCATCAGCGTCAGCACCAGCCCGCCCACGATGGGCGCCGATGCGGGCAGGCCCGCGAAGTTGATGAAGACCGCCAGGCCCAGGATGCCGAACACGATGGACGGCACCGCCGCCAGGTTCGAGATGTTGACCTCGATCAGGTCGGTCCAGCGGTTCTTGGGCGCGAACTCCTCCAGATAGATCGAGGCCGCGACCCCGATCGGCACCGACAGGACCAGCACGACCAGCATCATGTAGAGCGATCCCAGGATGGCCACGCCCAGTCCCGCGGCCTCGGGGCGCTGGTCGGACGCATCGGCCAGCGTCAGGAAGCTCCAGTTCATGCGCGTGACCAGCAGCCCCTCCTCGGCCAGGGCGTCGGCCAGCATCAGCTGCGCGGGCGAGGTGTTGCCGTCGCGTTCGGCCGACTGCATGGTGACGCGGCCCTTGAAGTAGCCGTCGATGCGGCCGTTCGCCAGGACGTTCACGTCCACCGTCTGGCCCACCAGCTCGGGGTCGTCCAGCACGCGGTTGCGCAGCTGCGCCGAGGCGTCGCGCGAGATCAGACCGTCGATGTCGCTGCTCTCCAGCCCCTCGATCCGCAGGTCCAGATCGGCCACCGCCGCATCCAGCGCGCGGTCCAGCACCTGGCCATAGGACAGGGTCAGCACGCCCGCCATCTCGGCCGGATCGCGGTTGCCCTTGGGGTCCAGGACCTGCGCGTCCAGCGCCACCGGGATCGACAGGTAGGTCTGACGGAACGCGCCCGAGCCGTCGCGCACGATGGTGAAGACCAGCACCGCCAGCATCGTGCAGGCGATGATGATGGCCGTCAGCCCATAGGCGCGAAAGCGTTTCTCGGCGGCGTTGCGGCGGCGGGTGCGGGCGTCCTGGACATAGAGCGACTTGGCGCCGGCGGCGCGGGGATGATCGGTCATTCGTACTGCTCGCGATACTTGCGCACGATGATGAGCGCGATGACGTTCAGGGCCAGGGTGATGACGAACAGCGTCAGGCCCAGGGCGAAGGCCACCAGCGTCTCGGGCGAGGAGAAGTCGTTGTCGCCGGTCAGCTGGCTGACGATCTTGACCGTGATGGTGGTCATCGCCTCGAAGGGGTTGGCGCTGATCGTGGCGGCGGCGCCGGCGCCCAGGACCACGATCATCGTCTCGCCGATGGCGCGGCTGGCGGCCAGCAGGATCGCGCCCACGATGCCCGGCAGGGCGGCGGGCAGCACGACGCTGCGCACGGTCTCGGACGGGGTCGAACCCAGGCCAAGGGCGCCGTCGCGCAGGCTCTGGGGGACCGCGTTGATGATGTCGTCGGAGAGCGAGCTGACGAAGGGGATCAGCATGATCCCCATGACCAGCCCCGCGGTCATCACCGACGATCCCGACGCGCCGAGGCCCATCGGCTGCGCGATCCAGTCGCGCAGCAGCGGCCCCACGGTGACCAGCGCGAAGAGGCCGTAGACGATGGTCGGGATGCCGGCCAGCACCTCGACCGCGGGCTTGGCGATGCCGCGCAGGCGGGGGCTTGCGTATTCGGAGAGATAGATCGCGGCCAGAAGGCCGATGGGCACCGCCACCAGCAGCGCGATCAGGCTGATGTAGAGCGTGCCCCACAGCAGCGGCAGCACCCCCAGCTGAGAGTTGCCCTCGAAGCGCGGCGACCAGGTGGTGCTGAGGAAGAAGTCGCGGGCGTCGTACTGGCGGAAGAAGCTGGCCGTCTCGAAGATCAGCGACAGCACGATGCCGATGGTGGTGGCGATGGCGATCATCGAACAGAAGACCATCAGGCCCAGCACCATCCGCTCGACCGTGTTGCGCGCGCGGAAGGCCTGGCCGTTGCGGGTCACCGCCCAGCCCAGGCCCGCCACCGCGGCCCCCAGGCCCAGAAGGCCCGCCACGCCCGCG
Source organism: Paracoccus sp. ME4 (assembly GCF_046736325.1). Classification (GTDB taxonomy): domain Bacteria; phylum Pseudomonadota; class Alphaproteobacteria; order Rhodobacterales; family Rhodobacteraceae; genus Paracoccus. The sequence continues at coordinate 97,840 of NZ_CP151279.1, read as the reverse complement.
GCCTCGGGGCCGATCACCCCGGCCATGCGCAGCCCCGAGGCCAGCACCATGACCGTCAGCACCGGCAGCAACACCGACAGCGCGGCGTTCATGCCGTGATAGGTCGGGCGGCTGTGCAGGGTGCGCACGTCACCGGCGCCGGCGGCGAAGGCGCGGCTGCGTCCGATGAAAAAGCCTGCCGCGGCCAGAAGGATGGCAGCCAGCAGGGCCCAGGACATTGGCATGGATCAACCTCGGGGTTTCGCGAAAGGGGTCGGCCCGGCGCGCAAGATGCGCGCGCCGGGCCGGTCATGCCTCACTGCATGGTCACTTCGTCGGCCACGGCCTGCTGGGTCGCAGCCAGCTCGGGGTCCGACACCAGGCCATAGGCGGCCAGCGGGCCGTCGGGACCGGCGATCGCGTCGTTCACGAAGAACTCGGCGAATTCCTTGACGCCCGGGATGACGCCGATATGCGCCTTCTTGACATAGATGAACAGCGGACGCGACACCGGGTACTCGCCCGAGGCGATGGTCTCGGTCGAGGGCGTGACGCCGCCCATGGTCGCGACCTGCAGCGTGTCCATGTTGTTCTCGTAGAAGGACAGGCCGAACACGCCGATGCCGTTCGGCGAGGACCCGATGCGGGCCAGCGTCTCGGTATAGTCGCCGTCGATGTCGACCGACCGGCCGTCGGTGCGCAGCGTCATGCAGGCGGCCTCGGCCTCCTCCTCGCCCATCTCGGCGGTGAAGACCTCCAGCGCGCCGCTGTCCTCGCAGCCCTGCGCGATGACCTTCTCGTCGAAGACCTCGCGCGTGCCGTGACGGGTGCCGGGCACGAAGGCCAGGATCTCCTGGTCGGGCAGCTCTGGGTTCACCTCGGACCAGTTGGTCGCGGTGTTGTCCACGATGGCGCCGTCGCGCACGACCTTGGCCGAGAGCGCGTTGAACCAGTCGGCGGGGGTGAAGGCGAAGGCGTTGCCGCCGGCCGGGCTGGCAAAGACGATGCCGTCATAGCCGATGCGGACCTCCATGATGTCGGTCACGCCGTTGGCCGCGCATTCCTCGACCTCGGTGTCGCGGATCTCGCGGCTGGAATTGGCGATGTCGATGGTGTTCTCGCCCACGCCCTCGCAGAAGCGGCGCAGGCCGGTGGACGAGCCGCCCGATTCGACGACCGGCGTGCCGAAGTCGGTGTTCTCGCCGAACAGCTCGGCCACGATGGTGGCATAGGGCAGGACGGTCGACGAACCGGCAACCTGGACCTGCTCGCGCGCCTGCGCCATGGCGCCGGTCGCGGCCAGCGCGATCACGGACAGGGCGGTAAGGCCAAGATGTTTCATCTGTCGTCTCCTGTGGGATGGGTCGATGCCCGCCCCACCTATCGATTCCGTGTGACGCTTGTGCAGTATTTGTGTGACGGTTCCATGACAACCGCCCGCACGGGCGTCACCCGGCGCGATTCAGCCCTTTCCGCGCGCAGGCCACAGCGCCCGCACCGCCCCCGCTGCGGCCAGGCCCAGGACCGCGCCGGCCACCACGTCGACCGGATAGTGCTTGCCCCGCGGCACCTGGATGCCCGCGATCATCGCCGCCACGCCCCAGGCCGGCAGCGCCGCGTGCGGCAGGTCGTGGGCCACGACCGCGGCCACGGCCACCGCCCCCGCCGTGTGCCCTGAGGGGAACGAGGTCTCGTGCCCGCCCCGGCTCTCTCCCGGCTCGCAGCGATAGGGCCGTCCCTTGATCATCTCCACGGGCCGGGTCCGACGGAAGCGGTCCTTGATCGCGCGCTTGACCACGTTGGCCAGCACATGCGCGGCCATCATCCGCGCCCCGGCGCGCAGCATGTCGTCCCGCCCCGACAGCGCGCCACCCAGACCCACCGCCCCGCAGACCAGCGACAGCGGCACCTGATCGGCGACCTCGCTCAGCGCGCCCAGGGTGCGCACGACCGGGTGGTGGCGGTGCCGTGCGGCATCGGCGGCGGCATCCTTGTCGGCCTGCTCCAGCGGACCGGAAGGCGCGGCCCCGGTGGCGGACCTGGAGGGATGAGGCTGGGAATCGGGCATGGCGGATCTTTCCTGAGGCGTCGGGCGACGACCGCCCGGACGTCAGGGAACGGGCCGCGCGAGAGGTCGGTTCCGCGCAGGCGCGCCCGTTCGCAGGCTGGATGCCCTTACGTCATGGGCAGGAATCCGTCGTTTCGAACCGCGCGGTCTGGCGCCTTTCAGCGCATGGCCGCGGCAGGCCCAACACAACCGTTGCGGGAACGGCGGCGACGCACGCAGCCTGCACATCGTGCAAGTCCCGCGACCTGCATCACCAAGAAAAAAGTCCGACAGACAGGAGAACCGCCATGTGCGTGATTTGCGTCATGAACGCGCCCCAGGACCACCAGGCGCTGGAGGAGGCCTTTGCCAACCCCACCATCGTGCCCGCGCCCTATGTGCCGCGCGCCGATCCCTTCACCGCCGAGGACTGGCAGCAGATCGACCAGACCCCCGAGAACCCCTTTGGCAAGTCGACCGATTACGAGGCGTTCATGGACCGTCTCGGCAGCCTGAACCGGCCGCTGACGGCCGCCATGGCGGCCGAGCCGATCACCGTGAACCTGGAGGAGCTGAACAACCATCCCGGCTATCGCGCCGCGGCCGAAGGCGCGCTGGCGGCCTGGTCGGCGGTGACGCCCCTGCAGTTCGAGCTGGTGACCGGCGACGAATACCTGACCGTCATCAGCCCCGAGGTCGGAGAGCGCAACGACGGCTCGGCCTTCTCCGCCGGGCGGCTGGTCAGCGTGGGGCAGAAGTTCCACGACACCGAACCCTTCCTGACCGAACCGGGCGGCTACATCTTCGACACGTTCATCCACGAGTTCGGGCACGAATTCGGGCTGAACCATCCGGGCTTCTACAACTATGCGGGTCCGGCGGGCGACCAGATCACCTATCTGCACCAGGCCATCTGGGTCTATGACCAGCAGCGCTATTCGATGATGTCCTACAATGACGGCATCAACGTGGGCGCCACCTCGCGCTGGTTCGCGACGACGCCGATGATGGCCGACATCGAGGCCGTGATCCGCCGGTTCTATTCGACCGTGGATGCGGACGGCACGCGCACCTATCAGGACATCCAGCTGAACACCGGCGACGACGTCTATGGCTTCGGCGCGACGAAGACGGGCTTCGTGCTGGCGGCCGAAGGGGGGGCCAACGATGCGGGCTTCGTGATCCACGACACGGGCGGCACGGATACGCTGGACTTCTCCGGCTCGACCGACCGGACCGTGCTGGACCTGCGGGCCGGGCGCTGGTCCAGCGTGAACGGGCATCAGGACAACGTCGCGATCTTTGACGGCCACAATGCCGATCAGGGGGAATACATCATCGAACGCGGCATCGGCAGCCGCTTTGCCGACGTGATCCTGGGCAATGCGGGCGACAACGAACTGATCGCCAATGCGGGCCATGACCGCGTCGCGGGCTTCGACGGCGACGACCTGCTGATCGGCGGGGCGGGCAACGACACGCTGGACGGCGGCAACCAGCGCGACACGATCCAGGGCGGCGCAGGCGACGACCTGATCATCGGCGGTCTGGACCTGCTGGCCAGCCGCGACCAGAACAACACCCAGCCCACGCCCCCCGACGCGGTCGAATCGCAGGACGGGGCCGATCTGCTGGTCGGCGGCGCGGGCAATGACACGATCGAGGCCGGCGCGGGCGACGACATCCTGCAGGGCGGCACCGGCAACGACCTGCTGCGCGGCGGCGCGGGCCAGGACGCCTTCCGCGGCGGCGACGGCATCGACACGGTCGATTACAGCCGCGAGAGCCCGTTCCAGCTGCTGGTGAACCTGGCCCGCAACGAGGCCTATGGCGGCACCGCCACCGGCGACACGTTCAGCTCGATCGAGAACCTGATCGGATCGAACGACCGCATCGACCGCTTCATCGGCAACGATGCCGACAACCTGCTCCAGGGTCTGGGCGGCGGCGACTGGTTCAACGGCGGCGCGGGCAACGACACGCTGGACATGGGCCGCGACGCGGACGTGGCCTTCGGCGAGGCGGGCGACGATCTGCTGATCGGCGGGGCCAGCTACGACTGGCTGGACGGGGGCGCGGGCAATGACACGGCCTCCTATGTCGGCAGCGATGCGGGCGTGCGCATCGACCTGGGCGCGGGCACGGCCTCGGGCGGGCATGCGCAGGGTCCGGTCAACGGCGTCGTCACCGGCGAGGTGCTGATCTCGATCGAGAACCTGATCGGATCGGATTTCGCGGACCGGCTGACGGGCGACGCGGGCGCGAACCGCCTGGAGGGCGGCGCGGGCCGCGACACCCTGGCGGGGGGCGCGGGCGACGACGCGCTGACCGGCGGGTCGGGGGCGGATCGCTTCGTCTTTGCCGAGGGCTTCGGCATGGACCGCATCCTGGACTTCCGCCCCGTGGACGTGATCGAGTTCGCGGGCGATCTGTTCGACGACATGGCCGAGCTGTGGGACGCCGCGACCCAGATCGGGCGCAACACGGTCATCGCGCTTGGCGACGAGGACGTGCTGACGCTGGAGAACACCCGCCTGTCGCAGCTGGCCGAGGACGATTTCATCCTGGCCTGACCCCGATCCGGCCCGGTCCTCTCCCTCCGGGCCGGTCACTCCGGCCGCCCGCCCCCTCGGCGCGGCGGCCGGCCCTTCTTCGGTCGCGCCTCAGTGCAGGCCGAACCGCGCCATCAGCGCCCGGCGCATCGCCACGAAGCCCGGCGCGCTGCGCTCGCGCGGCCGCGCCAGATCGACCGTCAGCAGCGCGGGCGCCGTGCCGTCCGACGACAGGACCAGCACCCGGTCGGCCAGGAAGATCGCCTCCTCCAGGTCGTGGGTCACCAGGACCATGGTCACGCCCTCCTCGCTCCAGATGCGGGTCAGCTCCTCCTGCATGGTCAGCTTGGTCATCGCGTCCAGCGCGCCAAGCGGCTCGTCCAGCAGCAGGATCTCGGGGCGCACGGTCAGGGCGCGGGCGATGCCCACGCGCTGCGCCATGCCGCCCGACAGCTGGCGCGGCCAGGCCCCCTCGAAGGCGGACAGCCCGACCAGCCGGATCGACTGGCGCGCCCGCTCGCGGGCCTCGGCATGGGGCACGCCGCGCAGGTCCAGACCGAAGGCCACGTTGTCCAGCACTGTGAGCCAAGGCAGCAGGCGCGGCTCCTGATAGATCACCGCGCGTTCGGCCCCCACGCCCGCCACGGGCCGCCCGTCGATCAGCACCTCGCCGCGGTCGGGCGCCTCCAGCCCCGCCAGAAGGCGAAGCAGCGTGGTCTTGCCGCAGCCCGACGGGCCCACGATGGCCAGCACCTCGCCGCCCGCGACTGTCAGGTCCAGCCCGCGCAGCACTGGACGCATCACCCCGTTCAGCGGATAGGATTTCGACAGACCGCGCACGGCGACCTCGCCGCGGATCGTGGCGACGCTCATTTCGCGGCCACCGTGTCGTCGGAGAGCAGGATGTCATCCGCGGAGAGCTGACCCGGCGCGACCTTGCCCTCGCGCTCCAGCACCTCGACCCAGAAGTCGATGTCGCGCGGGATGGCGCGCCCGCCCTCGCGCACACCATAGCCCGCGAAGAAGGCTGCGACCTCGGGGTTCTCGCCCCGCTCCTCCAGCGCGCGGGCCAGGATCGCGCGCGTCTCCTCGGGGTTCTCGCGGGCGTAATCCAGCGCGCGGGCCGACTGCTCGACCCAGATGCGCGCAGCCTCCGGATGCGCCTCGACCCAATCGCGGCGCAGCACGGTGAAGCCGCCCGCGATCTCTCCCAGCACGTCGGTATCGTCGAAGATCGCACGGAGGCCGCCGCCCTGCCGCGCTGCCCCTTCGAAGGTCGTCTGCCAATAACCGAAGGCCGCGACATCGACCTGCCCCGAACGCAGCACCTGCTCCAGCTGCGGCCCCGGCACGGTCACCAGATTGACGGCCGCCTGGTCCTGGCCGGCCTGATGCAGCGCCTCGCGAACGGTGTAGTCCAGATGCGCGCCAAGCGTGTTCACGGCGATGGTCTTGCCCTCCAGATCGGCGACGCCCCGGATCGGGCTGTCCTCCAGCACGTAGAAGATCGACTGGACCTGATCGTTGATGCCCTGGGTCGGATAGGCCGCGACGAAGTCGTTGCCGCCGATGATGGAGTTCAACACCGCCGAGGTCGCGGCCGAGCCGATCTCGACCGAGCCTCCGGCCAGCGCCATCAGCGATTCCGGCCCGCCCGAGGCATAGCCCACGTTTTCCAGCGTGATGCCGGTGCCCTCGAACCAGCCCAGTTCCTCGGCCAGCTCATGCGCGCTGAGGCCGCCATGGCTGGCCAGATAGCGCATCGTGACGTCCTCGGCCTGTGCAGCGGTGGACAGAAGGAATGCGGCGGTCGTGATGCGGATGAACATGATGGTTCCTTTGTGAAGAATGGGAGGAATCAGTCCTGCGACCAGCGGCACAGGCGCTGCTGCAGCAGGACCAGGATGCCGTTGGCGGCCAGACCCAGGCCCGCCATCAGGAAGATGGCCGCGAACATCAGCGGGATCTGAAAGTTGTACTGGGCATTCATGACCTGGAACCCGATGCCCTTGTTCGCGCCGATCATCTCGGCCGCGATCAGCAGCAGCAGCGCGGTCGTCGCCGAGAGGCGCAGGCCCACGAAGATGGCGGGCACGGATGCGGGCAGGATCACCCGGCGGAACACCTGCAGGCGGGTCGCGCCATAGCTCTCGGCCATCTCGACCAGCTTGCGGTCCACCTGCTTCACGCCGCCGATGGTCGCCAGCAGGATCGGGAACAGCGTCGCCCAGAAGATCACGAAGACCTTGGAGGTCTCGCCCAGCCCCATCAGCAGGATGAACACCGGATAAAGCGCCAGCGCCGAGGTCTGGCGGAAGATCTGCAGGATCGGGTCCAGCGCGCGTTCGACCGCGCGCAGCTGCCCCATCAGCAGGCCCAGGGGGATGCCCAGACAGACGGCGGCCCCGAAGGCCAGGCCGGCGCGCTGCAGGCTGATCGCGATGTCGTCCAGCAGCGCGCCGCTGGCAAGGCCCGTCCACAGCGCGGCCGCTATGCGGTCCAGCGGCGGGAACACCGCCGGGCTGACCCATCCGGCCTTGCCCGCGACCTGCCACAGCGCCAGGAAGGCGATGACCAGCCCATAGCGGGACAGGAAGGCCCGGACCGGCGGCGCGGGGATCGCGCGGGACCGGCGGGCGGGGGTGTCGAGGTTCTGGAGCGTCATGGCGTCACTCCGCGGCCTGGGCGGCCGCACGGGCGGCGGCGTGGCGGTTCACCGGGAAGGGCAGGCCCAGGTTCTCGCGCAGGGTCCGGCCCTCATAGGCGGTGCGGAACAGCCCGCGCCGCTGCAGCTCCGGGACGACCAGATCGACGAAATCGGTCAGGCCGGTGGGCAGCCAGGGCGGCAGGATGTTGAACCCGTCGGCGGCACCCCCGGTGAACCACTCCTCCAGCATGTCGGCCACCTGGATGGCGCTGCCCACGATGGTGTAATGACCGCGCGCCGAGGCGACCCATTCGTAAAGCTGCCGGATGGAGTAGCCGTTCTCGTCGGCGATCTGGCGGATCAGGGCCTGGCGCGACTTCATCCCTTCGGTGGGCGGCGCGGGCGGCAGGGGGCCGTCGATGTCATATCCGGTCAGGTCCAGCGTGCCGCCGGTCAGCCCATTGAGCAGCGCGATGCCCTCCTCGGGCAGGATCAGGGCGGTCAGGCGGTCGTATTTCTCGCGCGCCTCGGCCTCGGTCCGGCCAACGAAGGGCGAGACGCCCGGCATGATCAGCACATGGTCCGGGTCGCGCCCCTGCCCCGCCACCCGCGCCTTGATGTCGGCATAGAACGCCTGCGCGGTGCCGATGCGCGAATGGGCGGTGAAGATCACCTCCGCCGTGGCGGCGGCCAGCGCCCGGCCATCCTCGGACTGGCCGGCCTGCACGATGACCGGATGCCCCTGCGGGGAGCGCGCGACGTTCAGCGGTCCTTCGACCTTGAAATGCGCGCCCCGGTGGTCGGCGCGGTGCAGCCTGGTGCGGTCGATGAAGGCGCCGCTGTCCTTGTCGCGGATGAAGGCGTCATCCTCGAAGCTGTCCCACAGCTTGCGCACCACCGCCACATGCTCGGCCGCGCGCTGATAGCGATGCGCATGGGGATGCTGGCGGTCCAGGTTGAAGTTGCGCGCCGAGGATTCCGTCGCGGTCGTCACCACGTTCCACCCCGCGCGCCCGCCCGAGATCACGTCCAGCGAGGCGAATTTGCGCGCCGTATTGTAGGGCTCCTCATAGGTGGTGGAGGCGGTGGCGATGAAACCCAGATGCGTGGTCTGCGTGGACAGCGCCGCGAACAGCGTCAGCGGCTCAAGCCCCGCGACGCGGGCCGCGCCGCCTTCGGTCGTGGTGACGGACAGCCCGTCAGCCAGGAAATACGCGTCGAAGAGGCCCCGTTCGGCCTCGCGCGCCAGATCGACGTGGAACTGCAGGTCGACGGCGCCATCGGCGGGCTGGTCGGGATGGCGCCAGCTGGCGATATGCTGGCCGCCGCCGGGAAGGAAGGCGCCAAGGCGGATCTTGCGGGTCATGTCGGTCCCCTCTGGAATGCGTCGGTCTAATACACGACTTGGACAGTCGTTTATTACCGCGCCCCGCCCGCCCGGGCGATTCCAAAGGCCGGCCCGATCCTGGAAGATCGCATTGGCCGCAGCCCGCCCGCGCAGGAGATTTATCCCCCCCTGCCCTGCCCCCTGACGACGACGGGCCGGAAGCGGCGTGCTTCCGGCCCGTCGGGCGGTCTGTCTGCGCGCCCTGTCAGGCGGCGATGAAGTCGCGCACGAAATCGGTGGCCGGCCGGGCGCGGATGTCGGCGGGCTTGCCGATCTGCTCGATCCGGCCCATCGACATGACCACGACCAGATCGGCCAGCGCCATCGCCTCGTCCTGGTCATGGGTCACGAAGACCGAGGTCAGCCCGGTCTCGTCATGGATGTCGCGCAGGCCCTGGCGCAACTCCTTGCGGACCTTGGCGTCCAGCGCGCCGAAGGGCTCGTCCAGAAGCAGCATCCGCGGCTCGATCGCCAAGGCGCGGGCCAGGGCCACGCGCTGGCGCTGCCCGCCCGACAGCTGCGTCGGATAGCGCGAGGCGATCTGCGGCAGCTGGATCAGGTCCAGAAGCTTCAGGACCCGACGCTCGATCTCGGCCTTGGGGGGGCGGCTGGCGCGGGGCCGGGCGCGCAGGCCATAGGCGATGTTCTCGAAGACGGTCATGTGGCGGAACAGGGCATAGGACTGGAACACGAAGCCCGCGCGGCGCTCCTGCACCGACAGGCCGGTGGCGTCCTGGCCGTTGAACAGCACCCGCCCCGAGGTCGGGAATTCCAGCCCGCCCAGGATGCGCAGGAGCGTGGTCTTGCCCGAACCCGACGGCCCCAGCAGCGCCACCAGCGCCCCCGAGGGGATGGACAGCGACACCGGATGCAGCGCGGTGGTGGCCCCGAATTCCTTGGCGATCTCGTCGATCTGGATATGCATGGGTTGTCCTTCCCTAATGGCGGCGGGTGGCCGACAGCGCGTCGGCATGGCGCAGTTCCAGCGCGGTCTTCAGCAGCAGCGTCAAGAGCGCCAGCCCCGTCAGCGTCGCCGCCATCGAGAAGGCCGCGACCGACAGGTATTCGTTGTAGAACATCTCGATGGTGATCGGCATGGTCGCGGTCTGGCCGCGAATCTTGCCCGAGACGACGGCCACGGCGCCGAACTCGCCCATCGCGCGGGCGGTGCAGAGCAGCGTGCCGTAGAGGAGCGCCCACCGGATGTTGGGCAGCGTCACCGTGAGGAACACCCGCCAGCCCGAGGCGCCAAGCGTTAGCGCGGCCTCCTCCTCGGCGCGGCCCTGCTCGATCATCACGGGGATCAGCTCGCGCGCGACGAAGGGAAAGGTCACGAAGACCGTGGCCAGCACGATGCCCGGCACCGCAAAGACGATCGGGTATCCGCTGGCCACCAGCCAGCCGCCGATGGCCGAATTCGCCCCGAACAGCAGCACGATGCACAGGCCCGCCACGACCGGGCTGACGCTGAAGGGCAGGTCGATCAGCGTGATCAGGAAGGCCTTGCCGCGAAAGTCGAACTTGGTGATGAACCAGGCGGCCGCGATGCCGAAGACCGCGTTCAGCGGCACGGCGATGGCGGTGATCAGCAGCGTCAGGCGGATCGCGGCCTGCGCGTCGCGGCTGGCCAGGCTTTCCACCGCGGCGGCCCAGCCCCGCGACAGGGCCTCGGCGAAGACCGCGACCAGCGGCGCCCCGACCAGAAGGAGAAGCCCCCCCACGGCGACGGCGATCAGCGCCCACCGGGCCAGGGGGGACTCCTCGGTCGCGCGGCGGAAGGCGTGGGTGGCGTCAGACATGACCGATCCTCCGGCGTGACCAGATCTGGATGAGGTTGATCGCCAGCAGCATGGCGAAGCTGATGGCCAGCATCGCCAGGCCGATCGCGGCGGCGGCGCCGTAATTGTATTCCTCCAGCTGGATCACGATCAGCAGGGGGGCGATCTCGGTGCGCAGCGGGATGTTGCCCGCGATGAAGATGACCGATCCGTATTCGCCGACCGCACGCGCCAGCGACAGCGCGAAGCCGGTCAGCGCGGCGGGCATCAGCATCGGCGCGATCACGTGGCGCAGGGTGTGCCAGCGCGACGCGCCAAGGGTGGCCGACGCCTCCTCGACCTCGGTCTCGATCTCCTCGATCACCGGCTGGACGGTGCGGGTCACGAAGGGCAGGCCCACGAAGACCAGGGCCAGCCAGATCCCCCATTGCGTATAGGCGATGCGCCAGCCCAGATCACCGGCCAGGCTGCCCAGCACCCCGTTCGGCGCGTAAAGCGCGGTCAGCGCGATGCCCGCCACGGCGGTGGGCAGGGCAAACGGCAGATCGACCGCGGCATCGACGATGCGCCGCCCCGGAAAGCGGTAGCGGACCAGAACCCAGGCCAGGATCACGCCGAAGACCAGGTTGAAGCAGGCCGCCAGGAAGGACAGCCGGAAGGACAGCCACAGCGCCGCCCAGACCCGCTCGCGGTTGATCGTGTCCCAGATGGCGGCCGGCCCGAACTGGGCGCCCTTCCACAGCAGCGCGCCGATGGGCAGGAACACCACCAGCGTCAGCATGAACAGGGTGATCCCGGCCGAAAGGCCGAGACCGGGCATCGCCGTGCGGCTGACGAGGGGCCTGCCGCTCATTTGGCCACATAGATCTGGTCGAAGATGCCGCCGTCGCCGAAATGCTCGGGCTGCAGCTTGGCCCAACCGCCCATCTCGTCGATGGTGACCAGCTCCAGCTCGGGGAAGCGGGCGACATCCTCGGGGTCGGCGGCGCTGTCGTCCCAAGCCCGATAGAAGTGCTTGAAGGCCAGCGCCTGCCCTTCCGGCGAATAGAGGTACTCCAGATAGGCCGTGGCCAGCGCGCGCTGCGCGTCATCGGCGATGTTGCCATCGACCAGCGCGACGGGCGGCTCGGCCAGGATCGACAGGCTGGGCACCACGATGTCGAACTGATCCTCGCCCAGCTCCTCCAGCGCCAGATAGGCCTCGTTCTCCCAGGCCAGCAGCACGTCGCCGATGCCGCGCTGCGCGAAGGTCGTGGTCGCGCCCCGCGCGCCCGTGTCCAGGACCGGGACATTGGCGAAGATCTGGCCCAGGAACTCGACCGGATCGCGGCCGTTCTTCTCGGCCCAGGCCCAGGCCGCCAGATAGTTCCAGCGCGCCCCGCCGCTGGTCTTGGGGTTGGGCGTGATGACCTCGACGCCCTCGGCCGTCAGGTCGCCCCAATCGCGGATGCCCTTGGGGTTGCCATCGCGTACCAGGAACACGATGGTCGAGGTATAGGGGCTGGAATTGTGCGGCAGCCGCGTCTGCCAGTCCTCTGGCAGCTTGCCCGTCGCCGCGATCTGGTCGATGTCCGAGGCCAAGGCCAGCGTCACCACCTGCGCCGCCAGCCCGTCGATGACGGAGCGCGCCTGCGCGCCCGAGCCGCCATGGCTGGTCTCGATCTGCGGGGCCGGGTTGCCCTCGGCCTCCCAATGGGCGGCAAAGGCCTCGTTGAACTCGCGATACAGCTCGCGCGTGGGGTCATAGCTGACGTTCAGCAGGCTCTGGGCCTGGGCCGCGGGCGCCAGCAGCACCAGCGCAAGGGCAAGGGGGCGAAGAAACATCGGGGTCCTCGTGACGTGGGTCGTGATGGGGTCGTGATGGGCTGGCGCGGCCCCGCCGGTGGCGGGGCGGCAGGGTCAGATGCCGGTGGGCGTCAGGCGGCCGATGGGCCAGCCGGTCAGCGTGCCGCGCCCGGTCTGGATGGTGACGCGCCCGTCGGGGGCGGTGGCGACCTTGGGGCCCTGCGCCGAGGAGCGGGTGCCGGTCGAGATGGTGACGATCTGCATGGGTCGGTCCTTTCGGGTGATGGGGCCGCGCGTCAGCGCGACAGGGCGTTCAGGGGCTGGATGCGGGTCGACCAGATCAGCGGGTCGCGCCCGTTCAGCAGGTCGGCCGAGGCCGCATGCGGATCACGGCTCAGCGCCACCAGGGCGGCGCCGTTCACGCGATGCGGGCGTCCGGTGCGCCGGTCGATCAGCGTGACCGCGCAGAGCGTCGGGCGGGGCTCGGTCAGGGCGTGGGTCGAGGTCATCGGATCTTCCCTTTCGTTGCAGGCCGCATGCGGCGTTTCCATTCCTTAATAACGACCGAGAAAGTCGTGTTTAGCAACAGAATAAAAACGCCTATTTTGGTCGTGAAAAGAGATTATTCTTCTCCCTGCATCCTATCCCACTGTTATCGTTTTGTTATTACTCCGAATCGCCCACGCGCCGACCAATCGGGAACATGTCCTCACCGTAATGGTGCAAGCGGATATGGTGCCTGCGACACAGCCAGCGCACCTCCAGCGGCCGGTCATAGCGGTCGTGATGCGCGTCCACACCGGCGGCCCCGCAGACCTCGCAGGGCTGCCGGACCAGCGCGCCCGAGGCGAGCGCCTTCTGCACCTCCAGATGGGCGCTGTATTTCAGCGGATTGGCCCGCCGCCAGCCCGCCTGGCGCGTGTCGCTGGTCAGGCGCGGGCGGGCCGGGCTGTCGTCGTCGTCCATGGTCGTCCCTTCCCTTTCCGCGGGGCGGTCAGGCCCCCTGCCCCGCGGTTTCGCGGCGAAACCGTCAGCGCTCCAGCAGCGCGCGGATCTCCAGCATCAGGCTGTCCATCAGGTCCGCGGTCAGCACGTCCCCCTCCAGCCGCAGCAGATGGCCGCGCCCGTCCGAGGACCGCCGGATGGTCACCCCGCTGGAGGTCCGCAGCGTCTGGTCGTCGATCCAGCCAGGGATCGGCGCCTGAACCGAGGGGGCACGCTTGGGCCGCCCGCCGCGGGCCGGGTCGCGAATGCCCTGCTCCTCGCGGCGGATCACCGGCTCGATGACTGCCCATTCGGCCTCGGCATCCGGGGGGCTCGCATGAGACAGGGCCTGACGCAGCTGCGCCTCGGCCCCCTGCCGCAGGGCCGTGGCCAGCTGCAACCCGCGCCGCTCGGTCAGCTGTTCGGGGAATTCCAGCATGTCGCCCAGCTCCTCGAAGATCAGCGCGAACGAGCGGATCTTGGAACGCTTGGCCTTGGACCCGCTGGCGAAGAGCCGGTCCACCGCATCCTCGGTATTGGCGAAGGCGCCGTGATTGGCGGCGATGACCGCGATGCGGCCCCGCTCGAAATGGCTGAGGTTCTCACGGACCTCGTTCTCCTCGATCATCGACACGAACGCGCCGCCCGCTTCCTCGCGCGGGCGGACGATGGCGCGGATCGTGCGATAGCGGTCCTGACCCGTCAACTCCAGCAGCGCCCGCGTCGCCAGCAGCCGGCGATAGCCCGACAGCAGGCCGTGGGTATGACCCTCCCTGCCCTCGCCCTCCAGCGCGAAGACCTCGATCGGCAGCCGCAGCCCATGCGCCGCGATCGACTGGCGCAGCTCCATCATCTCGGCCTCGCCCATGGTCATCCGGTCGCGGATCATCGCATCCGCGTCGATGGCCGCCACCGGCAGCTCGACCATCAGCAGTCCGGCCTGACGCGCCTCCTCCAGCCGCGCGGCATCAGCCTCGGCGCGCGCACGCGCGGCGCGTGCATCGCCGCCCTCGGTCTGGACATGGGCCGCGCTGTCGGCCGCGACCTGAGCGATAGGCGCCACCCCCCGAGCGGCACCGGTCCGGTCGAAGGTTTCGCTGCGAAACTGCGCCTCGATCCGGTCCAGATCATCGGTGCTGGGGGTCTCCAGCCGCCTGCGCTTAACCATATCCGGGCTCCTCTGCGTCCTGCTCTGCCATCTGAAGGTCGCGCCACCATGCGCCCAGGATCAGCTCCTTGACTTCGGCCCAGGTGCGGTCGAAGGTCTCGCGACCGCGGACATAGGTGTCGCGGTTGAACTCGCGGTAATCGGCCTCGTAGATGCCGTTCACCTGCTCTCCGGCCTGGCCGACCATGGCGGTCAGCTCCTGGCGGTAGGTGGTCATGAAGTCGCCGAAATAGGCTTGGATCACGTTGGCCAGATCGGTCTGCTGACCGGCCTCGAACCGGGTGATGATCGCGCGGACCGCGTCCCATTCAAAGCGCATCTCGGGCAGGCCGTCGCGGCGGCGGGCGCTGTTCTCTCCGTCCTCAACGCTGGCGAAGGTCGAATAGAGCATGTCGAAGAAGCGTCCCGTCGAGTCGAACTCCAGGAAGGTCGCGCCCAGGGGCACCAGCAGGATGTCCGCCGCGGCCAGCGCGTTGATGGTCAGGTAGCCCAGGGCCGGGGGCGTGTCGATGATGACGATGTCGTAGTCGTCCAGCACCCCGTCGCGCGCGAGCCCGTTCGACAGCGCGTCCCAAAGCGGCCAGCCGCGCACGCCCATGCGCCAGACCGGCACCTGGAACTCGGCCCAGTAGAGGTTCAGCTGCGCACCCAGCAGGTCGATGTTGGGCCAATGCGTCTTCTGGATCACGTCGCGGGCACCGATGCCCAGGGCCTCGGTCAGGGTCTCGTCGAAGGGCAGGGCAGGGCGCCCGGACGCCTCGCGGACCCGGTTCTCGTCCTGGAGCGCCAGTGCATAGTCGCGGGCCAGCAGCGGGAAGGCGGTGGACCATTCGTCGCTGACCTGCCCGCCCATGATGGAGGTCATGCTGCCTTGGCTGTCCAGGTCGATGACCAGCACCTTGTAGCCGTCGAGCGCCGCGGACATGGCCAGATGCGCGGCGGTGGAGGTCTTGCCCACGCCGCCCTTGAAGTTCGCGACCGCCAGAACCTTGGCCGGCAGGCCCTCGGGGCGCCAGGGGCGGTATTCGCGATCGGCCGCGCCCTCCTGGGCGAAGTGGTCGCGCAGGCGCAGCACGTCCTCCAGCGTGAACCATTTCGAATTGCCCTCGCCCACGCCCTGCGGCAGGTCGGGATGCTTGCGCAGGACCCGGCGGAAATGGGCGGTCGCGACCGGGATCAGGTAGCGGCACACCTCCCAGGTCGAGAAGCGGCGCAGGCGCTTACGGCCGTCCGGGGCATAGCCGCGTTCCGCCAGATCCTGCCGACCGCGGGCCGCGAAGGCGGCGGCCTTGGCGAATCGGGCGGTGCCGATCGGCTCGGACAGGCGGCGCGCGGCGCGGGCGGGGTCGATGTTGAAATAGGGGGGAAGAGGCTCTTTGCCTGACATCTCGTTCCTGCTGCGATGTATCGATTGGGGACGCGTCCCGTCCCAACTATCGCACATGCAAGGCCGTATGGGAATCGCGAAGGCCGGTTTCGCGGCGAAACCTTCACCCATTCCATCGAAAATCCCGCATCAAAGCTTGTAAGTCGTATAAGGATTTTAGAGTCTTTAGACTGAAAAAGAATAACTATATCAATATGATGCCGCCCGTCCGGGACCCGTCTGCGGGACGAAGGGTGCCCCGATCCGGGACGGAAGGTGCCCGGATGCGGGGGCAGGGGGGCCGATTCTCGGGAAGAGGGGTTCCCATCGTCGGGATCGGGGGCCGAAGGCGCGGAGATGGGCCGAAACCGGACCCGAAGCGACTCGACGGTCCCGGAAACGGGCACCCTTCCGGAGGCCCACGGCCGCATGGGTGCCCGTTTCCGGGACGCGCCGCGGCCGTCCGATGGTGCCTGCAACGCGCTTGTGAACGGGTGCCTTTTGGGGCAGCATGGGGCAGGAGAGAGCGCAGCAGAGGCGCCGGGCAGGACCATGGACGACATTCCCCGCGATCAGCTGTCGGGCGCGCTGCGCCGCGGTGCGGTCAAGAAGCATGTGGCCGCGATCCATGTCTCGGGCAAGCTGACGCTGCTGCAGCGCAAGCTGTCCAATGTGCTGCTGCTGAACGCCTATGACACGCTGACCACGCGCCCCAGCCACCAGATCGACGCGCGCACCCTGTGCCTGATGATCGGCTACAACAGCAACGACATGGACACGCTGAAGCAGTCGCTGCGCGGCCTGGTCGAGACGGTCGCGGAATGGGACATGCTGGACGAGAAGGGCCGCCAGGAATGGGGGGTCTCCAGCCTGCTGAGCTATGCCAAGCTGAAGGCGGGCGTTTGCGAATACGCCTATTCCCCGGCCCTGGCCGAGAAGCTGCACGACCCCAAGGTCTTTGCGCTGATCAACCTGAACATGCAGCGGCGCTTCACCTCGGGGCATGCGCTGGCGCTCTATGAGAACTGCTATCGATTCGTGCGGACCGGATCGACGGGCTGGTGGGACCTGGACCTGTTCCGCCGCCTGATGGGGGTCGAGGGGTCGGCCTATTACGAGGTCTTCAAGCAGCTGAACGCCAAGATCATCAAGCCGGCCGTGGCCGAGGTGAACCGCACCAGCAACATCATCCTGACCCCCGACATCCGCAAGCAGGGGCGCGCCGTCACGCAGATCCGCTTCCTGATCCGCGAGAACCCGCAGCTGGCCATCCTGGACATGGATGACGGGGAGGGCGCGCGCCACGGCGCGGTCTATGCGCGGCTGCGCGAGCTGGGCGTGGGCGACCGCCTGGCGCGGCAATGGCTGGCCGCCCACGGCGAGGCGCAGGTCGCGGCCAAGCTGGATTACGTCGAGGGGCGGCGCAACGTGGTCAGCAAGGTCGGCTATCTGAGCGCCGCGCTGGAGGGGCGGTTCGAGACGCCTGACCCGGCCCCGGCCGAACCCGCGCTGAGCCCGCAGGCCGAACGGCTGCGCCGCATCCAGGAGGTGATCCGCGCCCGCACCCCCACGCAGCGCGACGCCGACCGCCGCTTGTTCGTCAGCCAGCTGACCGACCGCGCCGCCCGCGCCGATTTCGAGCGGCACGGCTGGATGTCGCCGCTGAACGCCGCCCGCATCGCCGCCTTCTGGCAGGAGATGTCACCGGGCCTGTTCGGTGACGACTGAGGTGACGCGGGGGCAGGGCGTTCCCCCCGGCATCATTCCTGCTAGGGTTCAGTCGCCCGAATCATCGGGCGCGCAGGGGGGATCATGACAGGCCGCAGATCTATCCTTGCCGCGCGGCTGCGCAACCGGCTGATGCGCGGGCTGGAGACGGCCCTGCTGTCGCGCCGGTCGCTGCGCCACGAGATCGTCTTCGCCACGCTGGCCGTGGTCGTGTCGGCCGCGCTGCGATTCGCGCTGGACGACGTGCTGCCGCCGGGCTTTCCCTTCCTGACCTTCTTTCCGGCGGTCATGCTGACGCTGGTCTTCTCTTCGCTGCGATCCGGGCTGGTGGTGGGGGCGGTGTGCGGCGTCATTGCGTGGTATGCCTTCGTCCTGCCCCTGAACAGCCTGGCGCTGACGCCGGGGGCGATCCTGGCCCTGGGCTTCTATCTGCTGATCATCGGCACGGATGTGCTGTTCCTGACCGCCGCGAAGCAGGCGCTGCGCAAGCGGCAGGCGGCCGAGCAGCGCGCCACCGCGCTGGCCCATGCGCGCAGCCTGATGTTCTCGGAGCTGCAGCACCGGATCTCGAACAACCTCTCGACCGTGGCGGCGCTGCTGCGGCTGCAGGGGCAGGCGGTGGCCGACGAGACCGCGCGCCAGGCGCTGGTCGCCGCGCAGACGCGCATCCGATCCATCTCGATGCTGCAGCGGCGGCTGCATTCGCCCGACATGCAGGTGCTGGACGGCGCGGAATACCTGTCGGCAGTGCTGCGCGACGTGGTCGAGGTCACCGGCGCGGGCAATGTGGACCTGCAGGTGCGTGCCGATCCGGTGGGCCTGCCGCATGACACGGCCGTGCCCCTGGGCCTGATCGCCAGTGAGCTGGCCATGAACGCGATCGAGCATGGCCCTTCGGCCGACGGGCAGGTGCATATCGCGGTGACCCTGGCCGCCGACGCGCCCGACCGCGCGGGCGCCACCACCGCACGGCTGGAGATCGCGGACCGCGGGCCGGGCCTGCCGCAGGGCTTCTCGCTGGAGCGGACGGACAGCCTGGGGCTGATCGTCGCGCGCCAGTTCGCGACCGCGCTGGACGGGGTGCTGGATCTGGTGACCGGCCCGCGGGGCGGGGCCGTCGCGCGGCTGAACTTTCGCATCCCGCCGGCGGCGCCTGATATATGATGCCGGAACGTCCGCCCGCACGACGCGTTAGGCGGCATGGACAGCACATCCCCGCGCATCGCGATCGTCGGAACCGGCCCTACCGGCATCTATACCCTGCAATCCCTGCTGGCCGCCGGCACGCCCCTGTCGGTGACCCTGTTCGAGAAGGCGCCGGTGGCAGGGCAGGGGATGCCCTATTCCCCGAAAAGCGCCACCCGCATGATGCTGGCCAACATCGCCAGCATCGAGATTCCCCCGGTGGGTCCGACCTATCTGGATTGGCTGCGCGCGCAGCCCGATGCGCGGCTGGCCGAATTCGGGCTGGAGCGCGCGGCGCTGGACCGGCGCAGCTTCACGCCGCGGCTGCTGCTGGGGGCCTATTACCGCGAGGGGCTGGCGGGGCTGGTGCGCGAGGGGCGCGCGGCGGGCCATGACATCCGCCTGCGCGAGGGGGCCGCGATGCGCGACGTGACCGCCGCGCCCGAGGGCCTGTCGGTCGTCACCGATGCGGGGTCCGAAGGGCCGTTCGACCGGGTGATCGTCGCGACCGGCCACCGCTTTCCGGGGGCCGACAAGGCCAGCGACAGCTTCTTTCCCAGCCCCTGGTCGGGCCTGATCGAGGCCGAGATCCCGCCCGCACGGGTCGGCGTCATGGGCACGTCCCTGAGCGCGATCGACGCGGCCATGGCCGTCGCCTGCCAGCACGGCCGTTTTCACGACGAGGGCGACGACGCCGAGCCCCTGATCTTCGAGCGCGCCCCCGAGGCGCGCGATCTGCGCATCGTGCTGATGTCGCGCAGCGGCATCCTGCCCGAGGCGGATTTCTACTGCCCGATCCCCTATCTGCCGCTGGCGGTGGCGACGCCGCAGGCCATGGCCGCGCGGATCGCCGCGGGCGAGGGGCTGGACGGGGTCTTCGCGCTGATGCGGGCCGAGATCATGCAGGCCGATCCGGCCTGGGCGCTGCGCATGGGTCTGGGCGGGCTGGATGCGGACGGCTTTGCCGAGGCCTATTTCGCGGCCCGGAACGCGGCCTGCCCCTTCCGGTGGGCGCGCGACAACCTGGCCGAGGTGGTCCGCAACCACCGCGACCGCGTCACGGTCGGCTGGCGCTATGCGCTGCTGCGGATGCACGAGGCGGTGGAGGAGGTCATCCCGGACCTGTCCGAGGAGGACCGGGCGCGCTTCGATGCGGGGCTGCGCAAGGTCTTCGTCGACAACTATTCCGCGGTGCCGCCCGAATCGATCCGCCGCCTGCTGGCGCTGCGCGATGCGGGGGTGCTGTCGCTGCTGACCCTGGGCGACGATTACGACCTGCGCCGCGACGTGGAGACGACCCGCATCGTGGTGGACGGACGCGAGGAGGCCTTCGACGTCTTCATCGACGCGCGCGGGCAGAAGGCCATGGACAGCGCCGACCTGCCCTGGCCCACGCTGCGCGCCGAACTGGTCGCGCGCGGGCAGGAGATCCCCGAGATCGGGCAGGATTACAGCCTGCTGGATGCGGGACCCTTCACGGGGCGGCTGTGCCTGGTGGCGCTGCCCTGGCTGATGCATGACCGGCCCTTCGTGCAGGGCATCACCGCCTGCGCCGAGATCGCGGGTGCGGTGGCCGCCGGCATCGCGGGGCGACGGCGGCGGCACCGGGTGCAGGACGCGGGTTAGGGCGTCGCGCGCACCACGACCGACATGCCCGCGGTCAGCCCGGTCACGTCCTGGCCGGGGTCGATGGCGATGCGCACCGGCAGGCGCTGCGCGATCTTGGTGAAGTTCCCCGAGGTCGTCCCGCCCGCCATCAGGCTGTATTCCGACGCGGTCGCGGGCGAGAGGGCCTGCACGGTGCCGGTGAACTCGGCGCCGGGCAGCGCGTCCACGGTGAAGGCCACCGCCGCGCCGGGCTGAAGCCCGGCCAGCGCGGTCTCGCGGAAGTTGGCGACCACCCACAGATCGGTGCCGACATGGGGCACCAGCGCGGTCCCCGGCGTCACATACTGTCCCACATGGACCGAGACCTGGCCCAGGCTGCCATCGGCGGGGGCGCGGATGACGGTGTTCTGCACGTCGATCCGGGCCAGCTCGACCGCGGCCTCGGCGGCGGTGATGTCGGCGTTGCGGGCGTCCAGCGCGACGCGGGCCGAGTTCAGCGCCTCGGTCTGGACCTCCAGCTTGGCGGCGGCCTGGGTGCGGGCGGCCTGCGCCTGCTGCAGGGCCAGCTGCACCTGATCGGTCGAGGATTGCGATGTCACCCCCCGCGTCAGCAGCTGATCGGCACGGTCGGCCTGCGACTGCGCCGTCTCCAGCCCCGAGACCGCGGCGTCCAGCCCGGCCCGGTCGGCGCGCAAGCCGGCCTCTGCGGAGAGCACGTCCTGTTCGGCGACCTTCAGCGCGGCCTGGGCGCCCGACAGCTGCGCCTCGGCCTGGGCCAGGCGCTGGCGGGGGATGCGGTCGTCGATGCGGGTGATGACCTGGCCCGCGGTGACGGCCTGGTAATCGTCCACCTCGACCGCGGTGACGCTGCCCGACAGCTGCGGGGCCAGCATCGTGACCTCGCCGCGCAGATAGGCGTTCTCGGTCCGCGGCGCGGCATCCGAGAAGGGCGGCAGGTGCCAGGCATAGAGGAGGAGCAGCGCCCCCCCCAGGCCCAGGATCAGGGCGATGACGGTGGCAAGACGGTTCTCTTTGGTCATGGTCGGGTTCCGGTATCGGGCGTGGCGGCGGCCCTTGGGGCCAGCGCGTCGCGCAGCAGGTGAAGCATCAGCAGGGCCGCCGCCAGAAGCGCGGCCACGGCGGTCAGGGCATAGATGTCGTTATAGGCGCTGACCCAGGCCTGGGCGCTGGCGCGGGCGGCCAGTTCGGACCCGGCCTGGCCCATGCGGGCGGCGGCGTCGGGGGTCTGGGCGGCCAACTGGGCCGCGCGGCCCGCCAGCGCGCGGGCGGTGATCGGGTCGGCGGCCGAGAGATGGGCCGACAGCTCCTGCAGGTGGGCGGCCTGACGCCAGGTGGTCAGCGTCGTGAACAGCCCCGAGCCCAGCACCCCGCCCAGGCTCTGGGTCGAGATGAAGACGATCACGAAGGACAGGATGTATTGCGGCCCCCGCGACAGCGCGGCGATCAGCCCGGTCATCATCGCGGGCGGCATGAACAGCATCGCGGCAAAGCCGATGAGCGCCTGGCTGACGATCATCTGCGCGGGCCGGGTGTCCATGCTTGCGCCGGCATCCAGCGCCGCGCCCGCCGCGATCATCAGCAGCGCGACCAGGTGGAACCCGGCCACGCGATGCGGCCGCATCCAGGCGATGCAGGCCAGCGCGCCCAGCAGGCTGGCGGTCAGGATGACCGCGAAGAGGCCCGTCATCTGTTCGGGCGCGACGCCCAGCACCTGGAACATGCGCGGGGCGCCTGCGGACTGTTCCGACAGGATCAGCCGGAACAGGAACAGCGTCCCGGTCAGGTGCAGGATCGCGGGGCTGGCCAGCCAGCGGATGTCCAGGAGCGGCGCGCGGCGGTTCAGTTCGACCGCGCCCGCCAGGGCCAGTGCCGCCACCGATCCGGCCAGCGTCCAGCCGATCCAGGCGACGTCGGTCCAGTTGTAGATCGGACCCATCACCCCCGCCACGATCAGCCCGCCGAAGCCCGCGCCGATCAGCAGAAAGCTGACGAAGTCCATCGGCGCGATGACCTTCTGGCGCGGCACGGGGCGCAGCGGCAGCAGGAAGACCAGCATCAGCGAGACCAGTGCCAGGCCCAGCCCGGTCAGATGGACCGCCGCCAGCCCCCCGTCGCCGATCAGCGACGGCCCGACCACGCGGGCCAGCGACGGCCCCGCCATCAGCACGACCAGCGCCAGGGGCAGGCCTAGGACCATCTTGGCCTGCGGCGAGAGCGGCTCCAGCATGTAGAGGAAGGCCAGCGTGGAGAGCGGCGCGGCCGCCATCCCCGCCAGCATCTGCAGGATCAGCGCCGAGCGGAAGTCGACCGTCCAGATCGAGGCCAGCGCCACCGCCGCATAGGCGATGATGCCGATCTCGGCAAAGCGGCGCAGGCCGAACTGGGTGCGGATCTTGATCAGCATCACCGGCAGGGCCGCGCGCGGGATCATGTAGATCGCCAGCAGCCAGGCGGCCGTGGTGGTGGTGATGCCCAGATCGCCCGCGATCTGGGGCAGGCTGGTCGAGACGATCCCCTGCTGAAGGCCCTGCGCCAGCCCGATGACCGTCGCCGCCGCCATGTAGGCCAGCGCCCGCAGGGGCGGCAGCGGCGGATGGGGCGCGGGGGGCGGCGGCGGCGGGGCGGTGTCGGTGTCGGTCATGGCCGGTCGATCCGTTCGATGTTCTGGGCGATGCGTTCCAGCACCGCGGTGGCCTGCGCCTGATCGGCGGGATCGATTCCCTCCAGCAGGTCGCGGCGCAGGCGGTTGGTGAAGTCGATGATAGCACTGTCGCGGCCGCGAGCGGTCAGCATCAGCGCGGTCTTGCGCGCGTCATGCGGATCGGCGCGGCGTTCGACGAAGCCGTCGGCCACCAGCGCGTCGATCTGGCGTTTCAGCGTCGGGGCCTCGATGGCCAGATGCTGCGCCAGTTCGGCCTGGGTGGCGCCGTCGTGGCGCGCCAGCGTCGCCAGCGCACGGGCGCGCGACAGGGTCAGCCCCAGGTCGCGCGCGTGCCGGTCATAGCTGTGGCGCAGCCGCCGCATGACCAGCAGCAGCCGGTCCAGCAGCACGCCGTCGCGCGGCGTGTCGGGGTCGTCGGGAATCGGGCTGTCCTGCGCCATGGGGCGGTGATCCTGCGATGCGGTTGCGGTGATGGTTAGCCAGCTAAGCATCGCGTCGCGGAAGGTCAACCGGCTGAATTGCAGATCGTGCAGATTTTCGGCGGGTCAGTCGCGATAGTCGCCGGGGCGGATGCCGTGGCGGGTCAGCTTGTCATAGAACGTCTTGCGCGGCACCTGCAGCAGCGCCATGGCCCCGGTCGCATTGCCGCCGGTATGGCGCAGCGCCTCGCGGATCAGGCCTGCCTCGTAGGCGGCGACCAGGTCGGGCAGGGCCGGGCGGTCGGTCGCGTCGCCGGGCCCGTCCCAGGGGGTCAGGCCCAGCACATGCGCCTCGGCAAAGGCCTGCAGCTCGCGCAGGTTGCCGGGCCAGCCATGCGCCGCCAGCCGCGCCAGCACCAGGTCGGTCAAGGGCGGCACCTGCCGCGACAGCCGGTCGGCGGCGGCCTGGAGATAGTGGCGGAACAGCGCCGGGATGTCCTCGCGCCGGTCGGCCAGCGGCGGCAGGCGCAGCACCGCGCGCGACAGGCGGAAATAGAGGCCGGGATGCATCGCGGGCTGCGGATCCCCGGTCGCGGTGGCCAGGATCTGGACCGACAGGGGCCGGGGCGCGGCAGCACCCGCAGGCCAGTATTCGCCCGCCTCGACCAGACCCAGCAGGCGGGCCTGCAGCGGGGCGGGCAGGGCGGTCACGTCCTCCAGGCACAGGATGCCGCGATGCGCCTGCTCCAGCAGGCCCGGCCTGCGCGGCCCGCGCGGCGGCTGGCCGCCCAGGAGCAGCGCCTCGAAGCCCGCCTCCTCCACCGCGGCGCAGTCCAGCACCACCAGCGCCCGCGACCGCCGCCCGCCAAGCCGGTGGATCGCGCGGGCCGCGACCGACTTGCCCGCCCCCGACGGGCCCAGGATCAGTGCGTCGCTCTGGGCCTCGGCCAGGCGGTCCAGGCTGTCGCGCAGATGGATCATGGCGGCGCTGTCGCCCGCCAGCGCGGGCTCCGCGCGCGCGGCCTCCTGCCCGGCGCGGCGGGCCAGGCGGCGGTTCTCCAGGACCAGCGCCCGCGCCGACAGCGCCCGGCGGACCGAGGCGGTCAGCCGGTCCGCGGCGACGGGTTTCGTGAGGAAGTCATAGGCCCCCTGATGCAGCGCCGCGACCGCCATGGCCACGTCGCCATGCCCGGTCAGCAGGATCACCGGCAGGTCCGGGTCCAGCCCGCGCAGATGCGCGAACAGCTGCAGCCCGTCCATGCCGGGCATGCGCACGTCCGACAGGACGATCCCCGGATAGTCGCCGTCCAGCCCCGCCAGCGCCGTCGCCGCATCCGCGAAGGGTTCCACCGTCAGCCCGGCCAGGGTCAGGGTCTGGGCCAGGACCTCGCGCAGGTCGGCGTCGTCATCGACAAGGCGCACGAGACCCGTCATGCGGCACGCGGCAGGGTCAGGCGGAAGGCCGCCCCCGCGCTTGGCTCGGGGGGCAGCGCCTCCAGCTCTCCGCCGAAATCGCGGGCGATGTCGCGCGAGATGACCAGCCCCAGCCCCAACCCCTGCGGCTTGTCCGTGGCAAAGGGCGTGAACAGCTGTGCGGCCATCGCCGGGGCCAGGCCCGGACCGTTGTCGCGGATGGTCAGGACGACCCGGTCGGCCTCGGCCCGCACCGAGATGGCGATGCGGGGGTCGGGGCGGCCCTCCTGCGCGTCGTGGGCGTTGGTCAGCAGGTTGACCAGGATCTGCTCCAGCCGCACGGCCTCGGCCCGCACGGCCAGGCCCGGCGGCAGGTCGGGCAGGTCGAAGGCCATCGCGCTGGTGCGCCGCCGGCTGGCCGTGAGCATCAGCGAGGCCTGGATTGCATCGGCCACCGCCACCGCCCCCACCGCCCCCGTGGCCTTGCGCGAGAAGTTGCGCAGTTCGGCGGTGATCTGGCCGATCCGGTCGGTCATGCCGATGATGCGGTCCAGGTTCGCGGCGACCGGCGCGGGGTCGCGGTCCAGCATTGCGCGGCCGTTCTCCGCCAGCAGGCGGATCGTGGCCAGGGGCTGGTTCACCTCATGGGCGAAACCGGCGCTGACCTGGCCGAGGGTGGCCAGCTTGTTGGCCTGCACCAGATCGGACTGCAGCTGCACCAGCCGCTGTTCGGCGGTGCGCCGCTCGCGCATCTCCTCGGAGAGGTCGCGGGTCCGGGCCTCGACCGCGCGTTCCAGGTCGGCGCGATAGGCGGCCTCGGCCCGCGCGCGGCGGGCGGCACGGCGCAGGCGCGCGAGGATCAGCCCGACCCCGACCCCGGCCAGCAGCACCGCCAGCGCCGTGGTCCCGGCGGCCAGCGCCGCGATGCGCCGCGCCTCGGCCACGGGCCGGCGCACCAGCAGCCGCCAGTCGGTGCCGCGCACCGCGGCCCGCGCCTCCAGGCTGCCGCGCGCCTCGGGCAGGGGGCCGAAGCGCAAGGCGGGCTGGCCCGACAGCATCACGCGCCCCTGGGCGTCCAGCACATGGGTCGCGCCGCTGTCGCGCGCCCATGCGGCCTCCAGCGCGTCGAACTCGACCTTGACCACCACCACGCCCAGCACCGCCCCCCCCGCGCGCACGTCATGCGCCAGATAGAGGCCGGGCCGCCCGCTGACCGTGCCAAGCGCGTATTCCTGCCCCGTGCCCTGCGCCATCGCCTGCCGGAAATAGGTGCGGAACCCATAGTCGTGGCCGATGAAGCTGGTCGCCTGCTCCCAGTTCGACGCCGCCACCGCCCGCCCGTCGCGGTTCATCAGATAGATCACGTCGCTTTGCGTTTCCTCCCGCAGCAGGTCCATCTTGGCCGAGACGGCGTGGTCTTGGTCCGCGCCGCCCTGCACCAGAAGGTCGATGACCTGCGCATCGACCGACAGCACGGTCGCCACCGCGCGCTGCCGGTCAAGGATGCTGTCCAGCGTCAGCGCGGCGCTTTCGGCGGCGATCCGGGCATCCTGGTCCAGCTGCGCCAGCATGCGGTCCTGCATGACCCGCCCTGCGCCCCAAGGCAGCGCGATCAGCGCCAGCACCAGCAGCCACAGGGCCGGATGGGGAAGCCGGCGCGATTCGCGGGGCAGGGCGATCTCGGCCATGGCCGTCTCCGGGGTTGTTTCGGTTTCCACACTAGCACGGGGCGACTGTGCGGAAAACCACACGGTTTCGGCACCGGGTCGGGCACAGAAAGCCATGAAATCAACGCATTGCTGCCATGCGCGCGGAAAGCGGGCACTGCTGCCCGATGCGCTATCCTGCGTCACATCACCGTCACATGCCGGTCGGAGGAGACCCGATGCAGTTGAACGCCCCCGCGCATCCCGTTGCGCATGCCCCAAAGCCCTTCTACGCCCACCTTTACGTCCAGGTGATCTTCGCCATCGTCGCCGGTGCGCTGATCGGGCATTTCTATCCCCAGACCGGCGAGGCGCTGAAGCCCCTGGGCGACGCCTTCATCAAGCTGGTAAAGATGATCATCGCGCCGGTCATCTTCCTGACCATCGTCACCGGCCTGGCCGGGATGGGCACGCTGCGCGGCGTGGGGTCGGTCGTGGGCAAGGCCTTCGCCTATTTCCTGACCTTCTCGACGCTGGCGCTGATCGTGGGCCTGATCGTGGCGAACGTCGTGCAGCCGGGTCGCGGCATGAACATCGACGCCTCGACGCTCGATGCCAGCACCGTCACCGGCTATGCCGAGAAGGCGCATGAGACCAGCCTGACCGGCTTCGTCATGGACATCATCCCGACCACGCTGGTCTCGGCCTTCGTCGAGGGCAACATCCTGCAGGTGCTGTTCGTGGCGATCCTGTTCGGCATCGGCATGATCATGGTCGGCGACCGCGCCAAGCCGGTCCTGTCGGTGATGGAATCGGCCAGCTTCGCGATCTTCCGCGTGGTCGACATCCTGATGAAGGCCGCCCCCATCGGCGCCTTCGGGGCCTTCGCCTTCACCATCGGCAAATACGGCATCGGGTCCGTCGTGAACCTGGCGGCGCTGGTCGGCACGTTCTACCTCACCTCGGCGGTGTTCGTCATCGTGGTCCTGGGCACGGTCTGCATGGTCAACGGCTTCTCGATCTTCCGGCTGATCTCGTATCTGAAGGCCGAGATACTGCTGGTGCTGGGCACCTCGTCGTCGGAATC
This sequence comes from Paracoccus sp. ME4, assembly GCF_046736325.1. Classification (GTDB taxonomy): domain Bacteria; phylum Pseudomonadota; class Alphaproteobacteria; order Rhodobacterales; family Rhodobacteraceae; genus Paracoccus. Next base: position 70,378 of record NZ_CP151279.1, on the reverse strand, counting down.
GGCGCTGCCCTCGCTGATGGAGAAGATGGAGAAGGCCGGCTGCGCCCGTCCCGTCGTGGGCCTGGTCGTGCCGACCGGCTACAGCTTCAACCTGGACGGCACCAACATCTACATGACGCTGGCCGCGCTGTTCATCGCCCAGGCCACCAACACCGACCTGTCGCTGCAGCAGCAGGTCCTGCTGCTGCTGGTCGCGATGCTGTCGTCGAAGGGTGCGGCGGGCGTCACCGGCGCGGGCTTCATCACCCTGGCCGCGACCCTGTCGGTCGTGCCGACCGTGCCGGTCGCGGGCATGGCGCTGATCCTGGGCGTGGACCGCTTCATGTCGGAATGCCGTTCGGTCACGAACTTCATCGGCAACGCCGTGGCGACCGTGGTGGTCAGCCGCTGGCAGGGCGCGCTGGACCGCGAGCAGTTCGATGCCGCCCTGGCTGGTCGGCCCGTCGGGCAGCCCGCGCCGGTCTCCGATCTGGCCGCCGCACCGGCGGGTCTGCAGCTGGGTCAGCGCAACGCCGACTGAGGCGCTTGCACCGATGATCGACGGGGGGGCGCCGGGTGGACCGGCGCCCCTTTCGTCATGGGATCAGGACGGTCGCGCCCGTGGTCCGGCGCGCCTCCAGATCGGCATGGGCGCGGGCGGCCTGATCCAGCGGCAGGGTCTGGTGCGGCTCCGAGCGCAGCGTGCCGTCGGCCACCGCGGCGAACAGCTCCGCCGCGCGGCGGCGCAGCTCGGCCGGATCGGCGATGAAGTGGAACAGCGAGGGCCGCGTGGCGCGCGCCGATTTCGGCGCCAGGTCCGAAAAGGCGAAATCGGTGATCGGCCCGGAGGCCTGTCCGAAGCAGACATAGGTCCCCCGCATCGCCAGCGCCTGCATCGAGCCGCGCCAGGTCCGCGCGCCCACCCCGTCATAGACCGCCGCCACGCCGCGCCCCTCGGTCAGGCGCGTGACCTCGGCCGCGAAATCGGCGCTGTCATAGTCGATGACATGGGCATAGCCGTGCCCTGCGGCCAGCGCGCCTTTCTGCGCGCCCCCGGCGGTGCCGATGGCGGTCACGCCCTTGGCGGCCAGCCATTGGCCCAGAAGCAGCCCCACGCCCCCGGCCGCGGCATGAACCAGGACCGTCTCTCCGGCTTGGGCCGGGTGGCAGTCATGGATCAGGTAATGCGCGGTCAGGCCCTTGAGCATCAGGGTGGCGGCGACCGCGTCGCTGACACCGTCGGGGATGGGCACCACCCGGTCGGCGCCGATGAGGCGCACCGAGGCATAGGCGCCCAGGGGCTGGGTATAGGCGACGCGGTCGCCCAGGGCGAGGCCGGTGACGCCCGCGCCCAGGGCCTCGACCACACCCGCGCCCTCGGAGCCCACGATCAGGTCGGCGGGCTGCGGCCAGGGATAGGTGCCGCTGCGGTGATAGGCGTCGATGAAGTTCAGCCCCACCGCGGTCTGGCGCAGGCGGATCTGGCCCGGCCCCGGTTCGGGGGTGGCGATCTCGGTGCGGCGGAACGTCTCGGGGCCGCCGGGGGCGGAGGCGGTGATGGCGTAATCGGACATGGGGGCTCTCACAGCGGGGACAGAAGATGGCCGCCATCGGCGACGATGACCGAGCCTGTCATGAACGATCCGGCATCGGAAGACAGAAGCAGCAGCGGGCCCGAAAGCTCCTCCGCGCGGCCCAAGCGGCGCTGCGGGATGCGGCGGATCTGGGCCTGGCCCGCATCGGTGGCGAAGAAGTCGCGATTCAGGTCGGTCTCGACATAGCCCGGCGCCAGCGCGTTCACGCGGATGCGGTGGCGCGCCCATTCCAGCGCGTGCTGCCGCGTCAGCTGAATCAGCGCGGCCTTGGAGGTGGCATAGGCGGACACCCCCGCCCCCTGCCGCAACCCCAGGATCGAGGCCACGTTGACGATGGCGCCGGGCCGGCCGGTGGCCACCAGCCGCGCGGCCACCGCCACGGCCATCCGCCGCGCCCCGTCCAGGTTCACGCCCATGACGCGCGCCCAGTCCTCATCGCCTTGGTCCAGCGCGGCGCCCGGCGTGGCGATGCCGCTGTTGTTGACCAGCAGGTCGACCGGGGCGCCGGCCCAGGCCTCGGCATCGGCCACGGCGCGGGCGACGCTGCCCAAGTCGGTCACGTCCAGCGCGATAGCATGGGCATGGGGCAGGCTGTCGGCCAGGGCCCGCATCGCATCGACGCGCCGCGCGGCCAGCACGACGCGCGCCCCCGCCCCGGCCAGCGCGCGCGCGAATTCCGCGCCAAGCGCGCCCGAGGCGCCGGTGACCAGGGCGGTGCGCCCATCCAGGCGGAATAGGGTCATGTCGGCTCCTCGATGCTGTCGGGGTCGGCGATCCAGGCGCGCGCCCGTGCGGCGGCCAGCAGGCGCGCGTGCAGCGCCGCGTCGTCGTCATGCGCGCCCGCGCGGATCGCGGCCACGTCGGCGGGCGCGTCCTGCGACGGGTGGCTCAGTTCGCGCCGCGCCATGGCCAGCGCATTCGCGGCCAGAAGCGCGTGATAGCGCGCATCCGGCCCGCCGGGGACGATGTCGCGGCGCAGCGCCGCCTCGGCCTCGGCGATGAGGTCCAGCGCGGGCAGGTCGGGCGCTGGCAGGTCGGGGGCGGGGCTCATGCGGCCTCCGGTGCGGTCATGCGCAGCAGGTCGTGCTCCAGCGTGTCGGCGATGCGCCCCGTCAGCGCCAGATGCAGCGAGCGTTCCGCCCCGCTTGCATGCCGGTCGCCCTGCTGCAGCGCGATCACCGCCCATCGGGCATGGGACATCACCTCCCACCAGCGCACGCGCTCGGGGTCGGGGACGGCGCCCCCGGCCTCGGCATAGCCCGCCAGGACGGCCGCGCGGCTGGCGATGCCGCCGCCCTCCAGGTCGGGGCGCGAGAACCGCCAGCAGCGCGCGCAGAACCAGCCGATGTCGCAGGCCGGGTCCGACCATCCGGCGAATTCCCAGTCCAGCACTGCGGTCAGGCCATGGGCGTCGACGAGGACATTCCCGCTGCGGAAATCCTGATGCGTCAGGGTCACGCGGTCCGGGGGCGGCGCATGGCGTTCGGCCCATCGCAGAGCCCATTCCAGCCCCGGACGGGGCGCGGGGCGCGCATCCAGCCAGGCGCGCAGGCCCGCCACCGCCTGCAGGGCCGGGTCCGCCGGGCGCGGCCCGAGGATGGCCGCCAGCGCGGGGTCGGGGTCGATGGCGTGGATCAGCGCCATCTGGCGGCCCAGTTCGCGCCCCAATGCCTCGCGGTCGCCGCCAAGCGTGGTGTCGCGCACGACCTTGGGGCCGTATCCGATGCCGGCGACCCAGCCCATCGCCGCGAAGGGCGCGCCGATGACCGAGGCGTCGCCGCAGAACCCCAGGGGTTCGGGCACGCGCACGCCCGCGCGATGGGCGGCGGCGATCAGGGCGTATTCCTCGGCCCGGCTGCGGCTGGCGGCGATGGTGGCGGGGGCGTCGCGGCGGATCACCAGGCGGCGGGTGGTGTCGCCCGCCGCGACCGTCACCGCCCAGTTCTCCTGAATGGCGCCGCCCGACAGCTTGTCGGCGGCGGTGACGCGCGCGCCGGGCAGGTCCAGCGCATCGGCCAGCCATCGGTCCAGCGGGGGGTTCTGCAGCAGGCTCATGCGCCCCAGCCCCAGAAACCGTCCCCTTCGTGCGCATAGGCATCGGCCAGCACCATGCGGTGCACCTCGGAGGCGCCGTCGACCAGCCGCGCCTGCCGGGCATAGCGGTAGATCCATTCCAGTACCGTGTCGCGGCTGTATCCCCGCGCGCCGTTCAGCTGGATCGCCACGTCGGCGGCCTGATGCAGCGTGTCCGCGACATGGATCTTGGCCATCGACACCTCCTTGCGGGCATGGCTGCCCTGGTCCAGCGCCCAGGCCGCGTTCATGGTCAGCAGCCGCCCGATCTGGATGTTCAGCGCCACGCCCCCCAGCATCAGCCGCACCGATTCCCGATCCGCCAGGCGGATGCCGAAGCCCTCGCGCGCGTCGACATAGGCCTGCGCCTCGGCCACGCAGCGCTTGGCCAATCCCAGCCAGCGCATGCAATGGGTCAGCCGCGCGGTGCCAAGCCGGATCTGGGTGACCTTCAGCCCGTCGCCCACGCCCATCAGGCGGTTCTCGTCGGGGATCTCCAGCCCGTCGAACTCCAGCTCGCAATGGCCGCCATGCTCCTCGGGGCCCATGATCGCGATGCGGCGCAGAATCCTCCAGCCGGGCTGGTCGCGGTGGAACAGGAAGGCCGTCAGGTGGCGGCGCCGTTCGTCGGGGTTCGGATCGGTGCGCGCGATCAGGATGAAATGCGCCGCCCCCTCGGCCCCGGTGATGAACCACTTTCGGCCCGTGACGCGCCAGACATCGCCATGCCGCACCGCCGTCGTGCCGATCATGCCGGGGTCCGAGCCGCCGCCCGGGGCGGGTTCGGTCATCACGAAGGACGACCGCACCGCGCCCGCGACCAGCGGCGCCAGCCAGCGCGCCTGCTGATCGGGGGTGCCGACGCGGGCCAGGATGTCCATATTCCCGTCATCGGGCGCGGCGCAGTTGAAGACCGCAGGCCCGAAGATCGAGCGGTTCGCCTCCTCATACATCACCGCGCGGCCGGTGACCGACAGGCCCATGCCGCCCAGGGCCTCGGGCACCTGCGGGCACCACAGCCCCGCCGCCCGCGCCCGCGCGCGCAGCGCCTGCAGAGGGCCGTCGGCGATGTTGTCGTGTTCGTCCCAATTGCCGCGGTCGGCCTCGACGGGCAGGATCTCCGCCTCGACGAAATCCCGCGTGCGGCGGCGGATCTCCTCCAGACGGGCGTCCAAGGCAAAATCGATCATTCCCATTCCCTCCGCGCGCCGACCCGTCCGGCCGCGCGCCTCCGGGACGCAGCATTCCCCAGCCCGCGGGGAATGTCGATGCCGTGCCTTACAGCAGGCCGCGCGCGGACAGATCGCGCTCCAGCCCGGCCGCATCGACGAAGTGATGCGCCTCCATCCCCGCGGCGCGTGCGCCCGCGACATTGGCCGCACTGTCGTCGATGAACAGGCATTGCCCCGGCGCGACCCCGGCCTTCGCGCACAGGCGCGCGAAGATCTCGGTGCCGGGCTTGGCCACCCCCTCGATCCCCGAGACCACGGTGACGCCGAAGGCACGGGTCAGGCGCGGGTGGGTGGCCAGGCCGATGGGCCAGGTCTCGGCCGACCAGTTGGTGATCGCGTGGATCGCGTGGCCGCGGGCGCGCAGCCGCTCCATCAGCGCCCAGCTCTCCTCGATCGGCTCGCGGATCGAGGCGGCGTGCCCGTCCAGATAGGTCAGGAACAGCGCCCGGTCACCCGCATCGGGAATGGTCGCGGCCAGATCGGCAAAGGTCTCTCCGCCATCGGCGCGCAGGTTCAGCGCGCGAAAGCCGATCCGCTCCAGAAAGGCCGGAACGGCGTCGGGCCCGCCCAGATGCGGGGCGAAGGCCGCGTGCGGGTCCCACCGGACCAGCACGTTGCCGATGTCAAAGACGATGGTGTCGATCATGGTGCCTCCGGGCTGTCGCGCCCCGCCCGGACCGGGGCGGCGGTGCTGCCGCAGGCTTAGCCCGCGCGGGCGCGCGCCTCAATCCCGGTGCGCTGCGACGCCATGGTCGGGTCGGGACGGTTGCGGCGGGGCGTGCTTCGGTGCGATGCAGGGCGGGCCATGCCGGAAAGGAGACCGCGTGACCACGCGCCTTGCGCCCATCGCCCTTGTCGCGGCCCTCCTGCTGATCCTGTGGGCGGGCTGGGCGGTCGACATCGACCCGGCCGCGCTGCGCGCGCGGCTGGAGGCTGTCGCGGCGCTGCGGCAGGACCGCCCGGTGCTGGTGGCGGGTCTGTTCGCCGCGGCCTATGTCGCGGTGACGGCGCTGTCGCTGCCCGTCGCGGTCTGGATGACGCTGGCGGCGGGGGCGCTGTTCGGGTTCTGGGCGGGGCTGGCGATCGCCTCCTTCGCCTCGGCCATCGGGGCGGTGCTGGCCTTTCTGGCGGCGCGGCACCTGCTGCGCGACCGGCTGCGGGCGCGGTTCGGCGTGCGCCTGCGCGGGATCGAGGCGGGACTCGCGCGGGACGGGGCCTTCCATCTGTTCTCGCTGCGGCTGATCCCGGTGGTGCCGTTCTTTGCGGTGAACCTGCTGATGGGGATGACGCCGATCCGCGCGCGGACCTTCTACTGGGTCAGCCAGGCCGGGATGCTGCCGGGCGCCGCGGTCTATGTGAATGCCGGCACGCAGCTGGCGGGTCTCGACAGCCTGTCGGGCATCCTCTCGGGGCGGGTGCTGGCCGCCTTCGCGCTTCTGGCGCTGTTTCCGTGGCTGGCGCGGGCGGTGCTTGGCGCATGGCGGCGGCGGCGCGCGCTTGCGGGCTGGACCCGCCCCAAGCGGTTCGACCGCAACCTGGTCGTGATCGGCGCGGGGGCGGCCGGGCTGGTTTCGTCCTATGTCGCGGCGGCGGCGCGGGCACGGGTGACGCTGGTCGAGGCGGGGGCGATGGGCGGCGACTGCCTGAACCGCGGCTGCGTGCCCTCCAAGACCCTGATCCGCAGCGCGACCCTGGCCCATCAGATGCGCCATGCCGGACGCTACGGGCTGACCGACACGGTGCCCGATATCCCGTTCCGCGCGGTCATGGCGCGGGTTGACGCGGTCATCGCCCGCATCGCCCCGCATGACGGCGTCGAACGCTACCAGGGTCTGGGCGTCGAGGTCCTGCAGGGCCATGCGCGCCTGATCGACCCCTGGACGGTCCGGATCACCGATGCCGCGGGAGCCGTCCGGGACCTGACCACGCGGGCCGTCGTCATCGCGACCGGGGCGCGGCCGGTCCTACCGCCGCTGCCGGGGCTGGACCGGGTCGATCCGCTGACCTCGGACACGCTGTGGGACGCGCTGCGCGATCAGGACCGCGCGCCGCCGCGTCTGGCGGTGCTGGGCGGCGGGCCGGTCGGCTGCGAACTGGCGCAGGCCTTCGCGCGGCTTGGATCGGCCGTCACGCTGATCGAGCGGGCGCCGCGCCTGCTGATGCGCGAGGATGCCGAGGCCGCGGCCCTGGTCACCGCGTCGCTTGCGGCCGACGGCGTCACGGTCCTGACCGGCCACCGGGCGCGCGCCTGCGGCGACGATGACGGGCGCTGGATCGAGGTCGAGGGCGATGGCGGCCCCCGCCGCATCGGGTTCGACCGGATCATCGTGGCCACGGGCCGCCGCCCGCGGCTGGAGGGGTTCGGCCTGGAGGAGCTGGGGCTGCTCACGGGGCAGGGCCTTGCGGTGAACGACCGGCTGGAGACGCGCCTTCCCCATATCCTGGCCGCCGGTGACGTGGCGGGACCGTTCCAATTCACGCATCTGGCCGCGCATCAGGCGGGGTTCGCCACGGTCAACGCGCTGTTCGGCGGGCTGCGGCGGTTCCGGGTCGATCAGCGGGCGATCCCCTGGGCGGTCTTCACCGATCCCCAGATCGCCCGCGTGGGCCTCTCCGAGGCCGAGGCCCGCGACCAGGGCATCGCGGTCGAGGTCACGCGCCACGACCTGGCCGGTCTGGACCGCGCCATCGCCGACGGGGCGGCCCAGGGCTTCGTCAAGGTGCTGACCCCGCCCGGCCGCGACCGCATCCTGGGCGTCACCATCGTGGGCGCCGCGGCGGGCGAGATGATCGCCGAATTCGTGCTGGCCATGCGGCACGGGCTGGGCCTGAAGGCCATCCTGAACACCATCCACATCTATCCTGGCTGGTCCGAGGCCAACCGCGCCGTCGCCGGAACCTGGCGGCGCGCGCATCTCTCGCCGCGCCTGCTGGCCCTGGTCGACCGCTATCACCGCTGGAGGCGCGGATGATCGACGCCCCCCTGCAACCGCTGCTGCGCGCGGTGCTGCACCCGCCGGCCGTGCTGCTGGCCCGGCGCGGCATCGGGGCGGATGCGATCAGCGTCGCGGGTTTCGCGGTGGGGCTTCTGGCGGTCCCGGCCCTGGCTCTGGGCTGGTGGTCGGCGGCGCTGGCGCTGATCCTGGCGAACCGGATCCTGGACGGCTTGGACGGTGCGGTGGCGCGCCTGCACGGCCCGACGGATCGCGGCGCCTTTCTGGACATCGCACTGGACTTCGTCTTCTACGCGCTGGTGCCGGTGGGGTTCGCGCTGGCCGATCCGGCGGCGAATGCGCTGCCGGCGGCGGTGCTGATCGCGGCTTTCGTGGGCACCGGGTCGTCCTTTCTGGCCTTCGCCGCCGTGGCCGCGCGGCGGAGCACGCCGCCGGGGCGGTTCCGGGCCAAGGGCATCCACTATCTGGGCGGGCTGACCGAGGGGTTCGAGACGATCGCGGTCTTCGCGGCCATGTGCCTGTTCCCAGACCATTTTCCCGCACTGGCCTGGGTCTTTGCGGCGGCCTGCGGGGTCACCACGCTGCTGCGCTGGCATCAGGGTTGGACGACCTTCCGGTAAGGCCGGGAACGCTCAGTCCTGAAGGCGCGCCATGAAGCGCCGGTCGATCCGGTCCTTCCACCGCCAGACCCAGGCCCCGTGCAGCGTGACACCCCGCCATTCGGCCAGCGCCACCCGCCCGCCCAGGGCGATGATGCGCAGGTGGTCGCGCTGCGGGTGATGGGGCCAGAGCCGCCCGCCCGTGGCCGCGGCGATCAGGTTCGCCGCCAGGATCGGCGCCTGCCGCACCGCAAAGACCCCGGCCTTGGGGCGGGGCGCGTGCATCATCGCCGCGCAGTCGCCGACCGCGAACAGGGTCGGGTGCCCCTCGACCTGCAGGGTCGGGGTGACGCGGATGAAGCCCGCCGCGTCAACGGGCAGGGTCCGGGCGGGCCAGTCCTGCGCCCGCGCCCCAGCGGTGCCGATGGTCAGCGCCGCCGCGATGTGGCGCCCGTCGGTCAGCACCACGCCATCGGCCCGGACCGCCGCGACGCGGGCCTGCGGGATGACGCGGACGCCCGCGCGGGCCAGCGCGGCGGCCAAATGGCGGCGGGTCCGGGGCCGAAGGGCGGAACCTATGACCGGCCCCGCCTCGATCAGCGTGACCGGGTCCAGGCCGCGATGGCGCAGCGCCAGGGAGATCTCGGCCCCGGCCAGCCCCCCGCCGATCAGCACGGCCGAGGCGGCACCCGCCAGGCGCGCCTCCAGCCCGTCGATGGGCTTGGCGGGCACGCCGTGGCGGGCGAAGCCGGGGATCTCGGGCATGGCCGCGTGGCTGCCCAGATCCAGCGCCGCCAGGTCATAGGGCAGCACCCGCCCGTCGGCCAGCGACACGCGCCGCGCCACGGGGTCCAGACCGCAGACCCGGCCCTGCACGAAGTCCAGCCTGTGCCGCGCCGCAAAGCCGCAAAGGTTGGTGCGCATCCGGTCGGGTGCGTAATGGCCCGCGATGGTGCCGGGCAGCATGCCGGAATAGCGCGCCTCGGCCCCGGCATCGACCAGCGTGATCGCCGCCCGCGGCAGCCCCGCCCGCAGGGTGCGCGCCGCCAGCAGGCTGGCATGGCCCGCGCCCAGAAGCAGGATCCGGGGATCGTCCGCCATCGTCACGCCCGCCCTCCTGCGGCTGCGCGTCCATCCGTCCATGTGGCGGGCCCGGAGGTCAAGCGGTGCCCGTCACACCATCACGAAATGCCGGTCCGAGACCTGTCGCCAGTCGCGGGCGGGCGGTTCGAAGCCGATGGGCCGGACGGGGCTCTTCAGCTCCTCGACCTGCATGGCGCGGCGCAGGCCCCGGCGGGCGGGGTCGGGGACCGGCACGGCGGCGATCAGCTTCTTCGTGTAGGGATGCTGCGGGTCGGCAAAGATCGCCTCGCGCGGGCCGATCTCGACGATCTCGCCCAGATACATCACCGCGACACGGTGGCTGACGCGTTCCACCACCGCCATGTCGTGGCTGATGAACAGATAGGCGATGCCGAGTCGCTCCTGCAAGTCCATCAGCAGGTTGCAGACCTGCGCCTTGATCGACACGTCCAGCGCGGACACGCTCTCATCGGCCACGATCACCTTGGGGTTCAGGCCCAGAACCCGCGCGATCGCCACGCGCTGGCGCTGCCCGCCGCTGAATTCATGCGGATAGCGGTCCAGCATGGACCCGTCCAGCCCGACCTGGGCCAGCAGCTCTGCGGCACGCTCGCGCGCCTCGGCCCGGCCGGCCAGCCGGTGCGCCAAGATCGGTTCGGCCACGGTCTGACCCACCGTCATGCGCGGGTTCAGGCTGGAGAACGGGTCCTGAAAGATCATCTGCCCCGACCGGCGCATCCGGCGCAGATCGGCCGGGCCGGCCCTGAGCACATCGAACCCGTCCAGCGTCACCTGACCCGATTCCGGTTGCACCAGCCGCAGGATCGACCGACCCGTGGTCGATTTCCCGCAGCCGGATTCGCCCACCAGCGACAGCGTCTCTCCCTGCCACAGATCAAAGCTCAGATCCTCGACCGCGTGAACCTTGCCCGTCGGGCGGCCCAGAAGGTCCGACCCCGCGGCAAAGCGCGTCACCAGGTTCCGGACCGACAGGACCGGGGTCGCGCTGCGATCGACGGTGTCCACCACCGCGGGCTGTGCCGCGATCGCACCGCTGGCCATGTCGACCTTGGGAAAGCGCAGCGGCCAGGGCTGGCCCGCCATCTGCCCAAGCCGCGGCACCGCGGCCAGCAGCGCGCGGGTATAGGGGTGGCCCGCATCCTGGAACAGGCCCGCGGTGGTGCCGGTCTCGACGTGATCGCCGCGGAACATGACCACGGTGCGGTCGGCGATCTCGGCGACCACGCCCATGTCATGGGTGATGAACAGGACGGCCATGCCCTGCTCCTCCTGGATCTCCTTGATCAGGTCCAGGATCTGGCCCTGGATGGTCACGTCCAGCGCGGTCGTCGGCTCGTCCGCGATCAGCAGGCGCGGGCGCGCGGCCAGGGCCATCGCGATCATCACCCGCTGGCGCATGCCGCCCGAGAACTGGTGCGGATAGTCCCTGATGCGCGCCGCCGCATTGGGGATGCGCACGCGGTCCATCAGGCGCAGAACCTCGGCCGCGACCTCATCGCGGGGCACCTGGCCGTGGCGGATCAGCAATTCCGCGATCTGGTCGCCCACCGGAAAGACCGGGTTCAGCGAGGACATCGGTTCCTGAAAGATCATCGCAATGTCGTTGCCGCGCACCCGGCGCATCTCCGGCTCGGAAAGGCGCGTCAGGTCGCGCCCGCCCAGGAGGACCTGTCCGGTGACGCGCGCGCGCTTGTCCAGAAGGCCCATGATCGCCAGCGACGTGACGCTTTTGCCCGATCCGCTCTCGCCGACGATGGCCACGGTCTCTCCGGGTGCCACGTCGAAGCTGATGTTGCGCACGACCTCCTTCATCCCGTCATCGGTGGGGAAGGAGACCGACAGGCCGCGCAGGCTGAGGATGGGATCCGTCATCCTACCGCCCCGCCGCATAGGCCTGCATCAGCCGCGGCGTCGCGGCCGCGCGCAGAAGGCCCTGCGCATCGCGGCTGGCGGCGGTCAGGCGGCCGATGTCCCAGGGGCCGGTGACGGTCACGTCATGGCCGCGCCGGCGCAATTCGTCGATGGTGGCCTGGCCCACGCGATCCTCGATCAGCATGCCGCCCGGTGCCGCGGTGCGCGGGTGGAACGAGGCCGGGAAATGCGTGGAATGGAACAGTGGTGCGTCGATGGCCGCCTGCAGGTTCGGTTCGAAATGGACATGGCGCAGGAAGAATACCAGCTGCCACTGGTCCTGCTGGTCGCCGCCGGGCGTGCCGAAGGACAGATGCGGCACCCCGTCGCGCAGCGCCAGCGACGGCGTCAGCGTGGTGCGCGGCCGCCGTCCCGGTGCCAGCGACGTGGGCAGGCCGGGCTGCAGCCAGAACATCTGCGCCCGGCTGTTCAGGCAGAAGCCCAGCTCCGGGATGATCGGCGACGACTGCAGCCAGCCGCCCGACGGCGTGGTGGACACCATGTTCCCCCACCGGTCGATCACGTCGATATGCACGGTATCGCCGCGCTTTTCCGAGAGATGCGCCATGGTCGGCTCATAGACCGCGCCCTTGCCCAGCCCGTCCAGCAGCGACAGGGTGCGGGCGCGCTGATCCTCGAACCCCGGCACAGTGCCGGGGCGCAGCTCCAGCGACGCGCGGTCCCCGATGAGCGCCCGGCGATCTGCGGCATAGGCGTCCGACAGCAGCGCCTCCATCGGCACGTCGTGCATCAGAGGGTCGCCGTAATAGACCTCGCGGTCGGCGTATGACAGCTTCATCGTCTCGATGACGGTATGGACGAAGTCGGGGCCGTTCGGGTCCATCGCGGCGATGTCGATGCCCTCCAGGATCTTCAGCCCCTGCAGCAGCACCGGCCCCTGACCCCAGGGCCCGGTCTTGGCGATGGACCAGCCGTGATAGTCGGCCCAGGTCGGCTCCTCGGTCGTGGCGGCATAGCCTGCCATGTCGTCGGCGCTGAGAACGCCGCGATGTTTCGCCCCGCTGCCGTCCATCACCTCGGTTTCCTTGCAGAACCGGTCGATCGCCTCGGCCACGAAGCCGCGATAGAAGGCGTCGCGCGCGGCCTGCACCCCCGCCTCACGCGTGGGGGCGCCCTCGGAGGCTTCGACGATGCGGCTGTAAGTGTCCGCCAGCGCTTCGTTCCTGAACAGCGCGCCCGCCTGCGGGGCCTGCCCGCCGGGCAGCCAGGTCGCGTGCGAGGTGGGCCATTCGGCGGCGAAGAAATCGGCCAGGCCGGCGATGCTGTCGGCCACGCGGGGCAGCATCGGATGGCCGTGGCGGGCATAGTGGATGGCGGGGGCCAGGACCTCGGCCACGCTCATCGTGCCATGCTCCTGCAGCATCAGCATCCAGCCGTCGAAGGCGCCGGGGATGACGGTCGCCAGCAGCCCGTTGCCGGGGATCAGGTCGATCCCCTCGGCGCGGTAATGCTCGATGGTGGCGCGGGCGGGGGCGGGGCCCTGGGCGCAGATCACCTGGGTCTTGCCGGTTTTCGCGGAATGGATGATCGCGGGCAGATCGCCCGCCGGGCCGTTCAGATGCGGCTCGACGATCTGCAGCACGAACCCCGTGGCGACGGCGGCGTCGAAGGCATTGCCGCCCTTCTCCAGGATCGCCATGCCCACGGCGGTCGCGATCCAATGGGTCGAGGTGACGACGCCGAAGGTGCCGGTGATCTCGGGGCGGGTGGTGAATTGGGTCATTGCGACTCCTTGAAAATCAGTGTTCGCGCGGGTCCAGCGCATCGCGCAGCCCGTCGCCGATCAGGTTGAAGCCGATGACGACCAGAAAGATCGCGGCCCCCGGCCACCATGCCATCCAGGGCGCCTGCGTCAGGAAGTTCTTGGCCACGTTCAGCATCGACCCCCAGCTGGGCGCAGGTGCCTGCTGGCCCAGGCCCAGGAAGGACAGCGAGGCCTCGGCGATGATGGCGGTGGCGATGGTCAGCGTGGCCTGCACGATGATCGGAGGCACGATGTTCGGCAGGATGTAGCGGCCCATGATCGCCATGTGACCCAGGCCGATGGCGCGGGCGCCCTCGACGTAATCCTCGGTCTTGACGGACATGACCTGCGCGCGCGTCAGGCGAATGAAGATCGGCATGGCCGACAGGCCGATGGCGATCATCGCATTGGTCAGGCTGGGCCCCAGGAAGGCTGCCAGCGCGATGGCCATGATCAGGAAGGGCATCGCCAGGAGCGCATCGGTGAAGCGGGAGATGACGGTGTCGGTCCAGCCGCCGAAATAGCCCGCGATCAGCCCGATGGGCACGCCGGTCACCACCGCGATGGCGACCGAGATCACCCCCGCCATGAGGGACGCCTGCGCCCCCCAGATCATCCGCGAGAGGATGTCGCGCCCGATATCGTCCGACCCCATCCAGTATTCCGCCGAGGGCGCCTGGCGGATCGCGGTCCAGCTGGTGGCTAGCGGGTCGGCGATGGGCAGGATCGGCGCGGCCAGCGCCAGGAGGACGAAGAAGGCCACGATGACGCCGCCGACCAGGGCCGCGCGGTTGCGGCGGAACTTGCGCCAGAAGCGGCTCTTGGCGCGGGGGGCGGGCATGTCGATGGCGGTCATAGGGCGGCCCTCATGCGGGGGTTCAGCATCACCGACAGCACGTCGGCGATCAGGTTCATCAGCAGGAAGCCCACCGCCGTGCACAGCACCACGCCCTGCACCACGGCATAGTCGCGGTTGAAGACCGCATCGACGATCAGCTTGCCGAAGCCGGGGATGGTGAAGATCTGCTCGGTCAGCACCGCACCCGCCAGCAGTTCCCCGAAGAGCAGCGCGGACAGCGTGATCACCGGGAGGAGCGCATTGCGGAAGCTGTGCTTCAGCACCACCTGGCGGCCGGTCAGGCCCTTGGCGCGCGCGGTGCGGATGTAGTCGGCCGACAGCACGCCCAGCATGGACGATCGCGTGTGCCGCATCAGCGTCGCGGCCAGCCCCGTGCCCAGCACGAAGGCGGGCATCACCATCGTCTCCAGCGACCGGACCGGATCGACGAAGATCGATTCATAGCCCGAGGCCGGCAGCCAGCCCAGATTGACCGAGACCAGCAGGATCAGCATGATCCCCAGCCAGAAGTTGGGGATCGACAGGCCCGACAGCGCCACGATGTTGGCGGTCCAGTCCATCACGCCGCCCTTGCGGATGGCCGCGATGATGCCCGCCGGAATCCCGATCAGCGCCGCGAAGATCATCGCCATCACGGCCAGCTGGATCGTCACCGGCAGCTTCTGCAGGATCAGCTGGGCCACCGGCTCTCCGGTGCGCAGCGAGGTGCCGAAATCGCCGGTCAGCACGCCGCCCAGCCAGTGCAGGTACTGGATCGGCACCGGGTCGTCCAGGTTCAGCTGCTCGCGGATGCGGGCCAGGGTCTCGGGGTCGCGCTCCTCTCCGGCCATGGCCAGGACCGGGTCGCCCGGCAGCAGCATCTGCAGCCCGAAGACCAGCATCGACACGATGAGCAGCGTCGGCAGCGCGATCAGGATGCGCTTGGCGATATAGATCAGCATGGGGTTCCTTTCGCCGCAGGCCCGGACGCGGGGTCGCGCGTCCGGGCCGCGGGGGTCATTCGGCCAGCGTGACGTCCTGCAGGCGGATCATCCCGTCCGGGAAGGCGGTGAAGCCCTGCACGGCCTGATCCAGCGCGAAGATGTAGGTCTGGTGGCCCAGATAGATCACCGGCAGGTCCTGGTTCAGGATCACCCCGGCCTCGTCATACTTCTCCTTGCGGGCGGCGGGGTCGTTCAGGGCGCGGGCCTCGTTCAGCAGGCGGTCGACCTCGGGGTTGCAGTATTTCGGGTCGTTGATGCCGCCCTCGCAGGTGACGAACTGATGCAGGTTCCCGTCCGGATCGGGACGCCCCGACCAGTCCGACCGCGACAGCTGGAAGTTGCCGGCCGTCTGCTCCGACAGCAGCGTGGCGAATTCGGTCGCGCGCAGCGACACGTCGAAGCCCGCCTCGGCCACCATGGCCTGGATCACCTGCATCATCTGGGTGACGACGGGGGTGTTGGCGTGCTGGATCTCGACCGCGACGCGGTCCTGGCCGGCCTCGGCCAGCAGGGCGCGGGCGGCCTCGACGTCGCGGGCGGGGACGGGCAGGTCCTCGTTGTACCAAGGCGAGGTCGGGGGGAAGGGCTGGTTGCCGGCCCGCGCGGTGCCCTCGAACACCACCTGGTTCAGCGCCTCGCGGTCGATCGCCAGCGAGAAGGCCTGCCGCACGCGCGCATCCTGCCCCATCGGGGTCTGGGCGCGTTCGCCATTGGCGATGTTGGCATAGATGCCCATGTAGCCCAGGCCCACCGCCTCCTGCATCTGCAGGTTCGGATCGTCGCGGACCGAGGCCACGTCGGTGGCGGCGATGCGTTCGACGATGTCCAGCTCTCCGGAACGCAGGTTGGCCAGGCGCACGGTCGTGTCCGGGATCGGGCGATAGGTCACGCGCTGGATGTTGATGCGGTCGGCGTCATAGTAATCCTCGAACTTCTCCAGCACGATGCGGTCCTGCTGGATGCGTTCGACGAACTTGAAGGGGCCCGAACAGACCGGGTTCTGGCCGAAATCGGCGCCCGCCGCCTCGGCCGCGGTGGGAGAGACCATCATGCCGGCCCGGTCCGACAGCTGCGCCAGAAGAGAGGCGTCGGGCGCGGTCAGGGTGAAGGTCACCTGCATCGGCCCCGTGGCCTCGATCCCCGCGACCGAGGACAGCTCGGACTTGCGCCGCGATTCGGGCAGCGTCATCGAGCGTTCGATGTTGGCCACCACCGCCGCCGCGTCGAAGGGCGTGCCGTCATGGAAGACCACGCCCTCGCGCAGGTTCATGACCAGCTGCAGCCCGTCCTCGGACCAGCTCCAGTCCGTGGCCAGCATCGGCACGAAGTTCACGTCGGCATCGACATCGACCAGCTTGTCGCACAGGCCCGCATAGACGATGCGGCCCACGAAGGTGCGCGACTGCGCGGGGTCCAGGATGTCGGCATCGTCGCTCAGCCCGATGCGCAGCTCCTGTGCTGCGGCGGGCAGGGCGGTCAGCAGGGCGGCAAGCGCGGTGGCGGTCCAGAGGTGTCTGGTCATGGCAGGTCCTTCCTGTTGGGGTCACGCAAGGGCCGGTTGGTCCGGCCGTCCGGTGTCGATGGGGGGCAGGTCGCCGGAGCCGAGGCGGACCAGCTTCTCCTGAAGCATGAACAGATGCACGCGCATCTGTTCGGCGGCCGCCTGCGGGTCGCGGGCGGCGATGGCGTCGATGATCGCGCGGTGCTGCGCCACGGGCAGGGCGTGGCCCGCCAGCCCGCCGCGGGCGCGCTCGCGTACCGCCTGCCAGGCCGCGTCCTGGCGGATGCGGTTCACCATGTCGAACAGCGACAGGAACAGCGCGTTGCCCGCGGCCTCGGCGATCTGGCGGTGCAGGGTGCCGTCCCACAGCTCGCCCTCGTCCGCGTCCAGGCATTGGGTGATGCGGTCGGCCAGCTCGTACATGCGGGCAACCTGGGCGGGCTTGGCGCGCAGCGCGGCCAGGGCGGCCAGCTGCGGCTCGATGCGCAGCCGCACCTCCATGATCTCCAGGAAATCGGTCGCGCCAACGGGCAGGGCGGGCGGGGCGTCGGCATCGGGGGCGCCCACGAAGGTGCCGGCGCCCTGGCGGCGGGTGATGCGTCCCTCGGCCTCCAGCACCTCCAGCGCGCGACGGATGGCGCGGCGGCCCACGCCCATCTCCTCGGCCAGCTGGCGTTCGGTGGGCAGGCGGGTGCCGTCGGGTCCGGCCGCGCCGTCCAGATAGGCCCGAAGCCGCTCCAGCGCATAGGTCGAGGTGGTGTTCGGCATGTCGGTCGGGATCATCGAGGGCACCGGAATCAGGCGAACCAATTTCTTATTGGTTCATCGTGCCACATTTCCGTCACCGTTCAAGACCGCAAATGAAACTTTGCTAAAATTGAGGGGGTATGGACGAAATATTCCCTTGCCTGACGCGTTGCGCAGCATCGCGCACCGCGACCTTTCCGAACCATTCCAAGGCAATGGTTTGCCCCTGCCGCATTTTTCGGCGGTCCGCGCACGGGGTGCGGGCAGGTCCGGTTCAGCGGGCCAGGATCTCGGCCAGGAGGGGATTGGGAAAGCGGCGCTGCAGGGTGACCGCCAGAAAGGTCTCGGCGATGCCATCAAGGCGCGCGGCCTCCCGCAGCAGTCCCGACTGCAGCTCGTCGCGCACGACGATGGGTGGGATGACCGCCAGGCCGGCATCGGCGCGTGCCAGCAGACGGATCATCGCCATGTCGTCCACCTCGGCCGCGATGGCCGGGGTCAGGTCCAGCCGCGCGACCAGCGCATCGAACGAGGCGCGGATCGCGGTCTCGCGCGTGGGCAGGATCAGGGGCTGCGCGGCCAGCAGGTCGCGCAGGGCCGCGCCGGGTCGCCCGATGCGGGCGGGCGTGCCGATCAGGCCCACGGGCTGTTCGTCCAGCCGCTGAACCAGCCAGGGGCTGGCCGCGTCGCGCGCGGGCGCGAGGTTCGTCAGCACGATGTCCAGCGCCAGCCCCTGCAACCCGCGCAGCAGCTCCTCCTGCGAGCCCGACCGCAGGATCACCTCCACGTCGCCGCGCGCGACCAGCGGGCCCAGCACCTGCATCTGGAAGTTGCGCGACAGCGTGGCCAGCGCCCCCACCCGCAGCGCGCGCCGCGCCCGGCCCGTGTCGCGCAGCGTCGCGGTCAGGTCGTCGGCGGTGCGGAAGATCGCCTCGGCATGGTCCAGCGCGATGCGCCCGGCCTCGGTCAGGACCAGCCCGCGGCCGCGCCGTTCGAACAGGTCCTGGCCCAAGGAGGCCTCCAGCGTGCGCAGCTGCGTCGACAGCGCCGATTGCGACAGGTTCAGCGTGCGGGCGGCACCGGTCAGCGTGCCGTCGCGGGCCACCGCCCGGAACAGGCGCAGGTGGTGCAGGTTGATCTGGGCCATCGTTCCAACAGACAGAATGGTTCGGCGTAATATAACTAATTTTCTGGCCATGTCCCAGAGGCTAGATCTGGGGCATCCCCAATGTGCAGGTGCGCCATGATCCCCATTCCCCTGTCCCTTCCCGGCCCCGCGCTGCTGCTGGCGGTCGCGCTGATCGCACTGGCCCGTCCGGGTCCGCGACCGGGCCGCGTGCCGCTGTGGTCCGAAGCCGCGGCGCTGGCCGCGCTGCTGGCGGCGCTGGCGGCCGTGGCCCAGCTGGTCCAGTCGGGGCCGCTGACGGTCGGTCCCGCCGCGCTGCCGCTGCTGCGGCTGGACGCGATCGGCGCGACGCTGACGCTGCTGGTCTCCTTCGTGGGCTGGGTGGTGATCCGGTTCTCGCGCCGCGCGCTGGACGGAGAGCCGCGCGAGGGCCGCTTTCACGCGCTGACCCTGACGGCGGTCGCCTGCGTGCTGATCCTGGTGCAGGCGGCCAGCCTGCCGGTGCTGGCCCTGGGCCTCATGGCGGTGGGCGCGGTGCTACGCCAGCTGCTGCTGTTCTATCCCGACCGGCCCGCCGCGCGCCGCGTCGCGGCCAAGTTCACCTTGGCTT
Organism: Paracoccus sp. ME4; assembly: GCF_046736325.1. Lineage (GTDB taxonomy): Bacteria > Pseudomonadota > Alphaproteobacteria > Rhodobacterales > Rhodobacteraceae > Paracoccus. The sequence continues at coordinate 51,340 of NZ_CP151279.1, read as the reverse complement.
GGGGCGCGGGCACGCTGACCGCGGCCTTGGGATTCGCGCTGCTGTGGCAGGCCTTCGGCACGGCGGGCATCGCCGCCCTGGGCGATGCGGCGGCGGACGGGCTGCCGGGCATGGCGCGCGCGGGCGTGGCGCTGGTGGTGCTGGCGGCGCTGCTGATGACGGCCGCCTTTCCGCTGCACGGCTGGCTGACCGAGGTGATGGAGGCCCCGACCCCGGTCTCGGCGCTGCTGCATGCGGGCATCATCAACGCGGGCGGCGTCCTGCTGATCACGCTGTCCGAGGTCATCCGCCACAGCCCCGGCGCCATGGCGGTGCTGGTCGCCCTGGGCGGGCTGACGGCGCTCTTCGGCGCGGTGGTGATGCTGACGCAAAGCGCGGTCAAGACGGCGCTGGCCTGGTCCACGGTGGCGCAGATGGGCTTCATGCTGATGCAATGCGGGCTGGGTCTCTGGGCGCTGGCGCTGCTGCATGTGGTGGCCCATTCGCTCTACAAAGCGCATGCCTTCCTGTCCTCGGGCGGCGCGGTGCAGGCGGTGGCGGCGATCCGGCGCCCCGGTCCGGTCGCGGTGCCGGGCGCGCGGGCGGTCGGGCGGGCCTTCGCGCTGGCGCTGATGCTCTATGCGGCGGTGGCGGCGGTCTTCGTGATGGTCGTGGGTCCCAAGACCCCGCAGGCCCTGGCCCTGGGCGCGATGCTTATCTTCGGCGTGGCCTATCTGATCGCGCAGGGCCTGGCCGATGCGGCGCCGGGCACGCTGACGCGGCGCACGGCGGCGGCGTCGCTGGCCGCGGCGCTGGCCTATTTCGGGTTCCAGACCGTGGCGCAGGCCCTGTGGGGGCCGTCGCTGCCCGCGGCCCCCGCGCCCGGCGCGCTGGAATGGGCGCTGATCGGGCTGGCGGTCCTGTCCTTCGGGGCGGTGGCACTGGCGCAGGCGCTGTTCCCGCTGTGGGGGCACCACCCCTCGGTCGCGGGCATGCGCGTCCATCTGGCCAACGGCCTTTACGTCAATGCGGCGCTGGACCGGATCACCGGCGGCTTCCGCACCACCCACCCCCTCACGGAGACTCCCGATGTTCGTTGACCACGCCCCCATGGCCGCGACGCTGGCCGCCCCGATCCTGGAGGCGGCCGATGCCGCTGCCCGCGCCATTCCCCCGGCCTTCCCGCTGGAGGCCACGGTCGCGGTCAACCCCTTCCTGGGTCAGGCCGGGATGGACCTGGCCCATGCGGCGGCGCTGCTGGAACGGGTCGGCGGCGTCGCCCTGACCCAGCCCCGCGCGCAGATCGCCCGGCAGGTGGCGGCGGGCCGCATCACCGACGACGATCTGGCGGCGGCGCTGATCGCGCATCCCTCGGCCCTGAAACCTGCCGATCTGGCGCTGCTGCGGGCGCGGCTGCACGGCCCCGCGCCGGCGCCGCGCCGCCTGCCCACCGTGGCCGACCTGGCCGCGCGGGCGGCCCGCACCGACTGGCCCGGCGTCATCGCGCGCAGCACCGGGCTGTGGGCGGCGGGGCGGTTCGACGGCGGCCAGGCGCTGTGGACCCCGCGCCCCGGAGAGGGAGCCTTCCGGTCCTGGCGGGACTGGGCGATGCACGACCTGACCCCCGAGCTCGCGGGCCTGTCCGGGTTCTGCGAGCATGTGGCCGGCACGCCCGACACGGCGGATCGGGCGATCCTACGGGCGGCCGCCGCGCTCGGGATCGACGCGGCGGCGGCGCCCACGGCCTTTCACCGGCTGCTGATCGATTGGGGCGGTTGGGCGCAGCACGCGCGCTGGCTGTCCTGGCAGGCCGAGCTGTCGGGCGGCAGTGATGCCACGCTGATCAACCTGCTGGCCATCCGCCTGATCTGGGACGAGGCGCTGCTGGCCCGTCACCCCGATCTGGAGCCGGACTGGCGCGCGACGGTCGCGGCCCATGCGGAACCGGTCGCGCCCACGGCCGATCAGGTGCTGGACGCGATCCTGCAGGACGCGGCCGAGCGCGCGCATCAGCGCCGCCTGGCGGGGCAGCTGGGGTCGGCGGCGGCGCCTGCGGGTCGGCCCGCGATGCAGGCGGCCTTCTGCATCGACGTGCGCTCCGAGGTGCTGCGCCGCGCGCTGGAGGATCAGGACGAGGGCATCGAGACCATCGGTTTCGCGGGCTTCTTCGGCCTGCCCGTGGCCTTCCGCCCCGAGGCCAGCGACAGCGTGCAGGCCCATCTGCCGGTGCTGCTGGCGCCCAAGCTGAGCGCGACCGCCCAAGGCCCCGCGCCCGAGGAGGCCGCGCGCCACATCAGCGCCCGCGCCCGCAGGGCCTGGGGCCGGTTCCGGCAGGCGGCGGTCTCCTCCTTCGCCTTCGTCGAGGCGGCGGGACCTGCCTATGGGCCGAAGCTGCTGCGCGACGCCTTGGGGCGCGGACATGCCCCGGACCCGGGCGGCGCGCGGCCGCGGTTCGACCCGCCTCTGCCGGCCGCCGACAAGGTCCGCCTTGCGGCGGGCATCCTGCGCGCCATGGGCCTGACTGGCGGCCATGCGCGGCTGGTCCTGCTGGTCGGGCACGGGGCGGGGATGGTGAACAACCCCCATCACAGCGCCTATCACTGCGGGGCCTGCGGCGGGCGCAGCGGGGAGGTGTCGGCGCGACTGCTGGCCGCGCTGCTGAACGACCCCGAGACGCGGGCGGGCCTGGCGGGGCAGGGGGTCGCGCTGCCCGGCGACACGGTCTTCGTGGGCGCGCTGCATGACACGGTGACCGACCGGGTGACGCTGTTCCCGGACGGGGCGGAGCAGAGCCACGCCGCCGATCTGGACCGCGCGCGCGGCTGGCTGCAGGCGGCGGGCCTCCGGGCCGGGGCCGAGCGGGCCATGCGCCTGCCCGGCGCGGGGACGGCCCGCGATCTGGCGCGCCGCGCCCGCGACTGGTCCGAGCCGCGTCCCGAATGGGGCCTGGCCGGGTGCAGCGCCTTCATCGCCGCGCCGCGCAGGGTGACGCGGGGGCGCGATCTGGGCGGGCGGGTGTTCCTGCACAGCTATGATTGGCGCGGGGATGAGGGCTTTGCCACGCTGGAGCTGATCCTGACCGCGCCGATGATCGTGGCCAGCTGGATCAACCTGCATTATCACGGCGCGACGGTGGCGCCCGCGCTGTTCGGAGGCGGCAACAAGATGCTGCACAACGTGACGGGCGGCCTGGGCGTGGTCGAGGGCAATGGCGGCGTGCTGCGCCCCGGCCTGCCGTGGCAGGCGGTCCATGACGGCATCCGCCCCGCGCATGAGCCGCTGCGCCTGTCCGTCCTGCTGGAGGCGCCCGCCGAGGCGATCGACCGCATCCTGGCCGCGCATGAGATGCCGCGCCAGCTGGTCGATCACGGCTGGATCAGCCTGTTCGCGCTCAGCGACGGGCGCATGACGGCGCGGCGCAGGCCGGGCGGCGGGTGGCAGGCGCCGCATTGACCAAGGCGTGAGGGGAATGGCGCGCGTCATTCCCCTCATGAATGGGCTTTCCCTGAGGGGAAAGCGGGTGCATGATCGCCGCATGACCCTGTGGACCGATCCGGCCTGGCCGAACTTCACCCATGATGCCGCGCGCACCGAAGGGCCGCTGGCGGCGTTTTCGGCGCGGCTCGGCGCCATCGCCGGGCTGCAGGCCGCGCTGACCCCCGACGAGCGGCGCGAGGCCTTCCTGCGCGCCGTGACGATGGAGGCCGTCGCCTCCTTCGCGATCGAGGGGGCCAGCCTGCCCGCGGCGCAGGTCCAGGCCTCGGTCGTGGCGTCGCTGGCGCATCGCGGGGCAGAGCCGCAGCGGCGCAGCGACGCCATTGCCGACCTGATGCTGCAGGCTCGGGCGGGAGACGGTCCGATGCGGGCCGGGACGCTGTGGCACTGGCACCGCCTGCTGTTCCACGGCATCGAGGTCGAGGACAAGGGCCGCTGGCGGCGCTTCGACATGGTCATCACCCGCAGCAATGCCGCCGGGCGCGAGGATGTCCTCTATGCCGCGCCGCCGCCCGACCGGGTGCCGGCGATGATGGACGACTTTCTGACCGCGCTGGAGGCCGATCGCCGCCCCCTGCCGATCCGCGCGGCCATCGCGCATCTGTGGTTCGAATCGATCCACCCCTTCTCGGACGGCAACGGCCGGCTTGGCCGCGCGCTGGTCGAGCATGTTTTCGCGCGCGAGGCGGCGCTGCCCTTCTCGCTCTCGCGCCAGATCGAGGCGGACAAGCGCGGCTATTACGCGGCGCTGCAGGCGGGGCGGCGGGTGGCGGGCGGGGTGATCGACGCGACCCCCTTCGTGCTGTGGTTCCTGGAGCGGCTGATCGCGGGGGTCGATGCGGCGGTGGGGGATGCGCGCTTTCTGGTGCGCCGCAACGCCTTCTTCCTGCGCCACGCCATGCCGGCGCGAGCCGAGGCGGTGCTGCGCCGCCTGTTCGCCGAAGGGCCGGGCCGGGTGGCGCAGGGGATCTCGGCCGCGCCCTATGCGCGCATCGCGGGTGTGTCGGCGGCGACGGCCACCCGCGATCTGGCCGAGCTGGAGGCGGCGGGCATCCTGCGCCGCGGCCCCGAGGGCGGCCGCTCCACCCGCTACCTGCTGGTCCTGCCCGATGACGCGCCCGATTTCGGCGTCCTGCAAGTCGTTGATCCGACGCGCTGATCCGCGACTTCCCCCGGAACTGTCCCCAGAAATTGTGGATAACCCGTCAGGGCATCGTCTGCGCCTGCCGGGCCAGGAAATGCGCCCGCAGCCGGGCCAGACGCTCCGGCGTCCAATCGGGCGGATCGGTCACGGCCAGCCAGGCCTCGATATGATCGGCGGGGGCATAGACATGCCCGTGGCCCATCGGGACCTCCAGCGCGATGGCCATGTCGAAGGCCAGCTGCAGTTGGGTGATGACCGGATACCAGCGCAGATCGTCCGACACCTCGGGCGCGCGGGGGTGGTCCAGCCAGTCGGGCGGCCGGATCGCGCTGTCGGGGCGGAAGAACACGATGGGGTCGCTGCCGTATTGCAGATAGACGATGCGCACCTGCCCCCAGGGGCCGCCGTCGCGCAGCACCTGCCGCCCGTCGGTGAAGCGCACCGCCTCTCCGGTCGTCAGCCGCGGCAGCCAGGCCGGAGAGCCGGGGTCGCGTTCCGCCGTCAGGCTCTGCCACAGGGGGCTGACGAAGGGTGGCCCGACCCACAGCGCGCCGTCGATGGGCCGGTCCAGCATCTCGTGCAGGCGCAGCGACTGCTGCGAGCTGTGCGCCCCGAGGCTGAGGCCGTAGAGATAGAGCCGCGGCCGCGTCTCGGCCGGCAGCTGCTGCCAGCGGCGGTGGACGGCGCCGAAGAGCGCCCGGCCCGCCTCGGCCGACTGTTCGGGCTGCACCAGAAGCGAGATCCAGCTTTGAAGATAGGAATACTGCATCGCGACGGTGGCCACGTCGCCGTGGTTCAGATGCTCCAAGGGCTCCATGGCGGCGGGGTCCATCCAGCCGGTGCCGGTCGGCATGGCCACGACCAGGGCCGCGCGGTCGAACCCGCCCGCGCGCTCGAGCTCGGCCACGGCCAGATCGGCGCGGGCGGTCAGGCTGTCGGCGGCATTCAGCCCGACATAGACGCGCAGCGGCTGCCGTGCGGGCAGGCCGGTCACGGCGCTGATCGCCGCGGGGTCCGGGGTGTCGCCGACGAAGATGCGACCTTCGCGGCCCAGGTCCTGCCAGGCGACCAGCGATTGCGGGCTGCCCGTCTGCCAGGCCCGCGTCGGCGCGACCTGATCGGCGGGGATCAGGTCGTCCAGCGCCTGCGCCGAGGCATCGACGCTGGCCACGACATTGCGCAGCAGCACGCCGCTGAACAGCTGCCAGGCCACGAAGACCGTGACCAGCGCGCCCAGCACCCGCGCCTGCCGGGGCGGCAGGACCTGCGCGATGCGGCGGCTGATCTGGCGCCCCGCCGCGGCCAGCAGCTTGCCCACGATCAGCAGGGCGGCGGCCACCGCCGTGCCCAGTCCCGCCACGACCAGGGGCGCCGAGCCTTCGGAGGGAGGCAGCGTCATGACCGCGCGGATGTCGTTCTGCCACTGGGCCGAGCGGATCAGGAACAGCGTCACGATGACCAGCGCCGCCGCCCCCATCAGCGGCACCAGAAGCCGCGCCTGCCGGTCGCTGGCCTGCGGCAGCTGCATGTAGCGCCACAGCCCGCCCGCCAGAACCATCAGCCCGTATCCCGCGGCAAAGCAGAACCCCGCCAGGATGCCCTGGATCTCGGGGCTGCGGGGGATCAGGCTGGGGGTCAGAGACCCGGCGACGAACAGCGCGCCCGTGACCAGGCCCACGCCCGAGGTCCGCCGGTCCAGCCAGTCCACCACATGCAGAAACCGCCGCGCCATCCGTCCTCCTTGCGTCACGTCGCAGCAATCACCGCCCGTCCGCCCGCGTCAAGGGGCGGCGACGACCCCACCTCCGCCCTGTTTCCGGGCAGCGCCGCGCGGCCATGCAGATGCCGCTTGCCAGAATCCGCGAATCACCGCATCGTGAGCTTATAAACCAGTTTACTAAACCGCTTTATCGGCGCCGCCGATGGGGGATGCTCATGGCCAATCTTCAGGATGTCGCCACGGCCGCCGGGGTCTCCAAGGCCACCGTGTCGCGATACCTGAACGGCTCTCTGGAGCTGCCGGAGCGGACGGCGGGGGCGATCGACACGGCCATCAAGGCGCTGGACTATCGCCCGAACCCGCATGCCCGCCGCCTGAGCCTGGGGCGGTCGGACACGATCGCGCTGATCGTGCCGGACATCTCGACGCCGTTCTTCGCCACGATGGTGGGTGCGGTCGAGGAGGCCGCCTCCGCGCGCGGCCTGTCGCTGGCGCTTTACGCCACGCTGAACCGCCCCGAACGCGAGCTGTCCTATCTGGACCTGGTGCGGACGGGCCATGCCGACGGGCTGATCTTCATCACCAACCACGAGGGCAGCCGCGCGCTGGCCGACCGGATCAACCGCCTGCCCCGCTGCGTGATCGTGGACGAGGACGTGCCCGGCGCCGGTGCGCCGCGGATCTTCTGCGACAACTTCCGGGGCGGGCTGCTGGCGGCGCGGCATCTCTGCGCCCAGGGCCATCGCCACGTGATGTTCGTGGGCGGGATCGAGCGGATGGTCAGCGGCGCCCATCGCCATCTGGGCTTTGCCGCCGGCATGGCCGAGACCCCCGGCCCCCGCCGCATCGACCGCCTGCAGGGCCATTACACCATCGAGGCCGGGCGCGAGGCCGGCCGCGCGTGGCTGGCCCGGCCCGCCGACACCCGGCCGACCGCGATCTTCGCCACCTCGGACGAGCTGGTGATCGGGCTCTACGAGGTCCTGGCGGGGGCGGGCGTCGCCATTCCGCACGAGGTCTCGGTCATCGGCTTCGACGATGTCGGGCCGCTGCATCTTTTCGCGCCGGCCGTCACGGCCGTGCGCCAACCCGTCCGCGAGCTGGGACAGCAGGCGCTGGAGCTGCTGCTGTCCCTGGACGGGACCGATCCTGAAAGGCACCCGCCAGAGGTGCTGCTGGATGTCACGCTGATCGAGCGCGCCTCCGTCGCGCCGCCGATCCGCGCCTTCGACCCCAACCGTAACAGCGAGGACTGAAGATGACGACCCGTACCCGCCGCGCCCTTGGTGCGCTGACGACCGCCGGCCTGATCGCCGCCGCCCTGCCCGCGCTGGCGCAGGATGGCCGGACCTTCGCGCTGGTCCAGATCAACCAGCAGGCCCTGTTCTTCAACGACATGAACCGTGGCGCGCAGGAGGCGGCCGATGCCGCGGGCGCCGAACTGCTGATCTTCAATGCCAACAACGACCCCGCGGCGCAGAACAGCGCCATCGAGACCTACATCCAGGAGGGCGTGGACGGCATCGCCGTCGTGGCCATCGACGTGAACGGCATCATGCCCGCGGTCCAGCAGGCGGTCGATGCGGGCATCCCGGTGGTGGCCATCGACGCGATCCTGCCCGAAGGGCCGCAATCCTCGCAGATCGGCGTGGACAACGCCCAGGCCGGGGCGGACCTGGCGGCGGTGGTGAACGGCGCGGCGGATGCGACCAAGCTGGGCATCGTGGGGGCGCTGAACTCGTTCATCCAGAACGTGCGCAAGGACGGGTTCGAGGGCGCGCTGGACGCGGCCAAGGTCACCGTCGCGGGCACGGTGGACGGCCAGAACGTGCAGGACACCGCCCTGGGTGCGGCCGAGAACCTGATCACCGCCAATCCCGACCTGACCGCGATCTATGCCACGGGCGAACCGGCCCTGCTGGGCGCCATCGCCGCGGTCGAGAGCCAGGGGCGGCAGGCCGATGTCGCGGTCTATGGCTGGGACCTGACGGCGCAGGCCATCGCCGGGATCGACGCGGGCTATGTCAAGGCGGTGATCCAGCAGGACCCGGCCGGCATGGGTGCCGCCGCGGTCGAGGCCCTGGGCACGCTGGCCGATGGCGGCACGGTCGAGCCGGTGATCTCGGTCCCGGTCACCATCGTGACGCAGGAGAATGTCGAACCCTATCGCGCGGCCTTCCAGTGATGGCAGCCGCGCCTTCGACCGCGGCCCGGCGGGGGGAGGTCTCCCCCGCCGATGCGCCCGGCCCCGCCGTCCTGTCGCTGCGGGGCATCACCAAGACCTTCGGCTCTCACCAGGCGCTGCGCGGGGTCGATCTGGACATCCGCGCGGGCGAATGCATCGGCCTGATCGGCGACAATGCGGCGGGCAAGTCGACCCTCTCCAAGGTCATGTCCGGCACCTATGTCCCCGATGGCGGGCAGATCCTGCTGGAGGGACGGCCGGTCCGCTTCGCGACCCCCTCCGAGGCCCGCGCCGAGCGGATCGAGATGGTCTATCAGGACCTGGCGCTGTGCGATCACGTCGATGTGGTGGGCAACCTGTTCCTCGGCCGAGAGCTGCGGCGCGGGCCGTTCCTGGACCAGCCCCGCATGCTGGCCGAGGCGCAGAGGATGCTGGCCGCGCTGGAGATCCGCATCCCGCGCCTGACCGCCAAGGTGGAGAAGCTGTCGGGCGGCCAGCGCCAGGCCATCGCCATCGCCCGCGCCGCCAGCTTCGACCCCAAGGTGCTGATCATGGACGAACCCACCTCGGCCCTGGCCGTGGCGGAGGTCGAGGCCGTGCTGGCCCTGATCAACCGGGTCAAGGCGCGCGGCGTCGCGGTCGTGCTGGTCACGCACCGGATGCAGGATCTGTTCCACGTCTGCGACCGCATCGCCGTCATGTACGAGGGCACCAAGGTCGCCGAACGCCGGACCCCCGACACCACCCTTCAGGAACTGGTCGACCTGATCGTCGGCAAGGGAGGCCATTGATGTCCGTCTATACCGAACGCAAGGCCGGATCGCCCCTGGCCGATTTCGTGGGCGAGCATGCGCAGGTCCTGTCCATCGCGCTGTTCTTCCTGCTGTGCATGGCGGTCTTCGGGATGGCCAGTTCGACCTTCCTGACCTCGGGCAACCTGCTCAATGTGCTGCGGCAGGCCGCGCCCATCCTGATCGTGGCGGTGGCCATGACGCTGGTCATCACCACCGCGGGGATCGACCTGTCGGTCGGATCGCAGGTGGCGCTGGTCAACGCGGTCTGCGCCATCGCCATCGGCGCGGGCCTGCCCTGGCCGGTCGTGGTGCTGCTGATGCTGGCCCTGGGCGCGGGGGTCGGCGCGGCGCAGGGCTGGTTCATCGCCTATCAGGGCATCCCGGCCTTCATCGTGACGCTGGCGGGCCTGTCGATCCTGCGCGGGGTCGCGCTCTATCTGACCGAGGGCTATTCGATCCCGGTCAACGGGGTGCCCGGCTTCCTGTGGCTGGGGCGCGGCACGCTGGCAGGGGTTCCGGTTCCGGCGATCGTCGCGCTGCTGATCGCCGCCCTGGGCTTCATCGTGATGCTGCGCACGCAATACGGCCGCCAGGTCGTCGCGGTGGGCTCGAACATGGAGGCCGCGCGCCGCGTGGGCATGCCCGCGAAACGCGTGCTGGCCTCGGTCTATGTGGTGGCGGGGCTGGCCTCCGCCGTGGCGGGGATGCTGATCGCCGCGCGGCTCGGCTCTGGGTCGTCGAACGCCGCGCAGGGGTTCGAGCTGCAGGTGATCGCCGCGGTGGTGCTGGGCGGGACGTCGCTGATGGGCGGCAAGGCCTCGATGCTGGGCACGGTGCTGGGCACCATGACCATCGCGGTGATCGGCAACGGGCTGATCCTGCTGCACATCTCTCCCTTTTTCACGCAGATCGTGACGGGCGCGATCATCCTGATCGCCATCTGGCTGAACACCAGGCTGTTCGACCGGGGCTTCCGCTTCGGGAGGGCGCGCGGATGAGCGAGCTGTCCCCCTGCCACGTCCGGTCGGGCCAGGTGATGACCGTCACCGGCCCGATCCCCTCGGCCGATCTTGGCCACACGCTGATGCACGAGCATCTGCAGAACGACTGTCGCTGCTGGTGGAACGCGCCCACGGACCCGGCACGGCAATATCTGGCCGACAGCCCCGTCGGCATCGAGATCCTGTCCGAACTGCGTCAGGACCCCTTCGTGAACCGCCACAACATCGCGCTGGACGACCCCGACCTAGCGATCGCGGAGCTGCGCGCCTTCACCGCCGCGGGCGGGCGCAGCGTGGTGGACCCGACCTGCCGCGGCATCGGGCGCGACCCCGCGACCCTGCGCCGGATCGCCAGGGAAACCGGGCTCAACATCGTGATGGGCGCGGGCTATTACCTGGCCAGCTCCATGCCGGACACGGTGGCGCGCCTCTCCATCGACGCCATCGCCGATGAGATCGTGGCCGAGGCGCTGACCGGCACCGACGGCACCGATGCCCGCATCGGCCTGATCGGAGAGATCGGCGTGTCGTCCGATTTCACGGCCGAGGAGGAGAAGTCGCTCCGTGGCGCGGCGCGGGCGCAGGCGCGCACCGGGCTGCCGCTGATGGTGCATCTGCCGGGCTGGTTCCGGCTTGGGCACCGGGTGCTGGACGTCGTCGAATCCGAGGGCGGGGATCTGCGCCACACCGTGCTGTGCCATATGAACCCCTCGCATGACGATCCGGTCTATCAGGCGACGCTGGCGCAGCGCGGTGCCTTTGTCGAATTCGACATGATCGGCATGGATTTCTTCTATGCCGATCAGGGGGTGCAGTGCCCGTCCGACGACCAAGTGGCCCGCGCCATCCTGGGCCTGGCCGAACAGGGGTTCCTGGACCGCATCCTGCTGTCGCAGGACGTGTTCATCAAGATGATGCTGACGCGTTACGGCGGCAACGGATACGCCTTCGTCACCCGCCATTTCCTGCCGCGCCTGATGCGCCACGGCCTGTCGGCCTCCGACCGCGACCGGCTGATGGTGACCAACCCGCGCCGCGTCTTCGACGCCACCTTCTGACATCCGCGAAAGGAACGACCCATGACAACCCGCGTGCTTCTGGTGGGCGAAAGCTGGACCACCTCGGAAACGCATTACAAGGGCTTCGACCAGTTCGGCTCAGTCCGGTTCCACACCGGGGCCACGCCGCTGCTGGAGGCGATGAAGGACAGCGATTTCCAGATCGACTACATGACCGCCCATGACGCCGCCGAAGGGTTCCCCTTCGCGATGGAGGGGCTGGCGCCCTATGACATCATCATCCTGTCCGACATCGGCGCGAACACCTTCCTTCTGCCGCCCGATGTCTGGCTGCGGTCCAAGACCGTGCCGAACCGGCTGCGGCTTTTGAAGGAGTGGGTCGCCCAGGGGGGCAACCTGCTGATGATCGGGGGGTATTTCTCGTTCCAGGGCATCGACGGGCGGGCGCGTTGGCGGGGCACCGCGGTCGAGGACACGCTGCCCGTCACCTGCCACCCCTGGGACGACCGCGTCGAGATCCCCGAAGGCGCGCAGGCCGAGATCCTGCTGCCGGATCATGCCGTGATGGCGGGCATGCCCGCGGCCTGGCCGCCGATCCTGGGCGTGAACGAGGTGATGGTCCGCGATGGCGCCACCGTCGTGGCGCGCCTGCCCGAGGATCAGGGCGGCCACCCGCTGCTGGTGCTGGGCGGTCATGGTCAGGGGCGGACGGCGGCCTGGACGTCCGATGTGGGACCGCATTGGCTGTCGCCGGAGTTCTGCGCCTGGCCGGGCTACGCGACGCTGTGGAGGAACCTCTTCGGCTGGCTGGTCGCGCGGTGAGCGGATCAGTCTCCGGCCAGGATCGCGCGCATCGCGGCCATGTCGGGAAAGGCGCGGACCGTGCCCGCGTGCCCGACCGTCCAGGCCGCGGCCCGCGCGCCGTGGCGCAGCGCGCGCGCGTCCAGCGCCACGCCCCGCATCGCGGCGGAGGCCAGCGCCACCGCCATGAAGCAGTCGCCCGCCCCGGTCGTGTCCAGCACGGTCGCGGGGGCGGCGGGCACGTCGATGCGCCCGCCTGCCCGGACCAGCGCCGCGCCGCGCGCGCCGAGTGTCAGCACGACCTCGGCCACGCCCTGGGACAGCAGGCGCTTGGCTCCTCCCAGGGCCGCGGTCTCGTCCTCATTCACGAAGGCGCAATCGACCAGCGGCCACAGGTCGGCCACGTAATCCTGCAGGGGCGAGGGGTTCAGAGCGATGCGCATGCGGCGCGCACGGGCCGCACGCAGCGCCGCCCCCGTGGCCTGCGCCCCCAGATTGCCCTGCAGCACCAGAAGATCGCCCGGCGCGGCCTCGGCCAGCGCATCGGTCGCGTGATCGGGGGTCAGGGCCGCGGCCGCGGCGCGGGTGGTGATGACCGCATTCTCGCCATGCCCGGCCATCAGGATGATCGAGCTGTCGGTCGCCACGCCGGGCAGCACGATCAGCCGCGCCGCCACCGGCTCGCCCATCAGGCGCGCCGCGATCTCGCGCCCCCGCGGATCGTCGCCCACCGCCGCGACCAGCCGGCAGGCCAGCCCCGTGCGGGCCATGGCCACCGCCTGGTTCACCCCCTTGCCCCCCAGATCCTGCGACAGCGCGCGGCCGAAGATGGACGCGCCGGGCCGGGGCAGGTCCTCGACCGACAGCGTCTCATCCAGGGCCGCGTTGCCGATCACGAAAGCCTTCATCGCCGTTCTCCGCCGTTCAGAAAGGGCACCCCATGACACAGATCTCCGACCGCCCCGCCGGGGCCATCCGCGACATCTTCGGGCGCGACAAGGCCCTGATCGGCATGATCCATTGCCCCGCCTTTCCCGGCGCGCCCCGGTATCGCGGCGCGTCGATGGATGACATCTACGACGCCTGCATGCGCGATGCCGAACGGCTGGCGCAAGGGGGAATGCACGGGCTGATCGTCGAGAACCACGGCGACATCCCCTTCTCCAAGCCCGAGGATATCGGCCCCGAGACCCCCGCCTTCCTGGCGGTGGTGACCGACCGCATCCGGCGCGCCTTCGGCCTGCCCGTCGGCATCAACGTGCTGGCCAACGCGCCGCTTCCGGCGCTGGCGACGGCCGTCGCGGGGGGCGCCGACTTCATCCGCGTGAACCAATGGGCCAACGCCTATGTCGCGAACGAGGGCTTCATGGAGGGCCGCGCGGCCGAGGCGCTGCGATACCGGTCCCTGCTGCGGGCCGAGCGGGTGCGCATCTTCACCGACGCGCATGTCAAGCACGGCAGCCACGCCATCGTGGCCGACCGCTCGATCCCGGAGCTGACCCGCGACCTGGCCTTCTTCGACAGCGACTGCATCATCGCGACGGGCCAGCGCACCGGCGACAGCGCCACGCTGGAGGAGATCGACGAGATCGGCGGCGCCACGCATCTGCCGCTGCTGGTGGGGTCCGGCGTGACGGCCGAGAACATCGTGGCGATCCTGGGCCGCACCAACGGCGTGATCGTGGCCTCCTCTCTCAAGGAGGGCGGAGTCTGGTGGAACCCGGTCTGCCCCGAGCGCACCCGCCGCTTCGTCGAGGCCGCGCAGCCCGGGCTGCAGGATGGCGCGTGACGTCTCGGTCGGCCCCGCGGTCGCCTGTGGGCCTGGCCGACCGCGGGCGCTCCATGATGGATCGTGTCAAGACAGGGCGCATTAACGGAAGGCGGCCACAGATCGGGCTGATCGTGGTGCGCGCTGGTTACCGGCGACAGAGACCAGCTTGGCATGAGATGTGTTATTGGACGATGACCCTGCACTCCACGAGCGCCTCATCTTCGCTGTCCAAGCGCCGAAAGGGCGCGGGGGCCTGAACCATCGTTCTGCTCAGAATGGAATACTCCTGATCGCACGCATGGGGTCGTTGCGGCGGGTCAGACGTTGAACTGCCTGAGCCGCTACACCGCCTCGACCCGCCATCTGTCACCACGGCCTGGTCTCGGCAGGCGCGACACCGATGCGCCAAGTGCTGATCGGCATCGAGCCGCTGATCAACCCCATGTCACGGACCGCAGCCGACCAATGACGGTCATGCCCGGTTACGGGCGACGCCGTCAGACCCGCTGCAGCGCCAGGCAGGCCTGCAGCGCGGCCAGATGGCTGAGGCCCTGGGGCATGTTGCCCAGCCATTCGCCGCTGTCGGGGTCGATCATCTCGGGCAGGATGCCCGGTGCGGCGTCGATGCGCCCGCGCAGCCCCTCCATCAGCACCCGCGCCGCGTCATGCTGCCCCATCAGAGCCCGCGCCTCGACCATCCAGAAGGAGCAGGCCAGAAAGCACCCCTCCTCGCGGTCCATACCGGTATAGCGGTAGTGCAGATGCCCCCCGGCACCCAAGCGCGCCTGGATCGCGTCCAGCGTGCGCCGCAGCCGCTCGGGGCGGTCGAAGCCGAAGCGCACCGCCAGGATCAGCGCCGCATCCAGCCGCGTGGTGCCGGGATGCATGACATAGGCGCCGATCCCCTCGTCCCAGCAGCGCGCGTCGATCCAGTCGGCGATGCGGTCGCGCTCGCGGCTCCAGCGGTCGCGGCAGGTGGTGGGCAGATGCCCTGCATCGGCCAGCTGCACGGCGCGGTTCAGGGCCTGCCAGCAGCTGATCTTGGACATGGTGTAGTGCTGCTGATCGGGCAGTTCCCAGATGCCGGCATCCTTCTCCTTCCAGCGGTCGGCGCAGTCGTCGGCCAGCATCGACAGCGTGCGCGCGCTGCGCCCGTCGATCAGCCCGCCGGCCTCGACGAAGTCGTGGACCGTCTCGAAGATGTCGCCATAGGTGCCGTGCTGATGCTGCCGCGCGGCGCGGTTGCCCGACAGGACCGGGCGCGACCCGCGATAGCCGGGGACGGGGACCTCCTCCATCTCCTCCTCGACCCCGCCGTCCAGCGCGAAGCAGACGCGGGCGCCATGCGCACAGAGCTGGTTCAGCAGCCAGGTCAGCGCCGCCTTGGCCTCGGCCATCATGCCCAAGCGCAGGAAGGACGTGATCACGTAGCCCGCATCGCGCACCCAGGCAAAGCGGTAGTCGTAGTTCTTGTCGCCCCCGATCCGCTCCGGCAGCGAGGTCGTCGCCGCCGCCGCGATCGCGCCACTGGGCGCATAGAGCAGCAGCTTCAGCGCCAGCACCTGGCGCAGCAGGAAGTCGCGATCCTGGGGGCCGGTCTCGATCCCGGCGCACCAGTCGCGCCATTCGCGGTCCGACAGGTTGATCCGCGCGTCGATCTGGTCCAGGTCGGGCACGACCAGCGGCTCGTTCGCGCCCGCGACGATGGCCAGCACCTCGCGCCCGCCCGCCGCCAGCGACAGCGTGGCGTGGATGGCGTCGTCCTCGCGCATCGTGACCCGGACGCCGTCGCCATGCAGGAACAACCCCAGCACCGATCCGACATGGAAGGTCTCATAGGGTCCGCTGCAGGCCATGTAGGGGCTGCGCGATCCGGCGCGATGCCCCAGCTGCAGCGTGATGTCGAAGGTGACCTCTCCCTCCAGCACTTCGACCCGGCGGGCGAGTTCGGCCCAGGGCAGGCGTCCGGCGGTGCCGCTGTTCAGGCTCTCGGTCAGCAGGGCGATGCCCGATGGCGTGACGAAGCGAGTCTCCAGCACGTTGCTGTCGGGACGATAGCGGCGCGTGGCGGTGAAGTCGCCCTGCGGCGCGATGGTGAAATGCCCGGCCCGCGCGCCGTTTTCAAGCGCGTCTTGACCGATCAGCAGGCGGTCGAACAGCGGCGGGCTGTCCATGTTCGGCACGCACCACCAGTCGATGCCCCCGTCCACCCCCGACAGCGCCACCGCCCGCCCGTCGCCAAGCGCCGCGTAATCGGACAGGGGCAGAAACCCCGCATCGTCGCGGGCCATCAGGCGCCCTGACCCAGATTGATCGACAGGCCGCCGTCGATGAAAAGGCTCTGCCCGGTGACATAGGCCCCGGCATCCGAGACCAGGAAGGCGATCAGCCCCGCGACCTCCTCCGGGCGACCGGCGCGGCCCAAGGGGATGTTCTCCTCCATCATGCGGCGCGTCTTTGCATCGTCCTGCGCCTCCTGGTTCATCGGGGTCAGGATCATGCCAGGGGCCACGGCGTTCACGGTGATCCCCTGACCCGCCAGCTCCAGCGCCAGCGTTCGGGTCAGCATCCGCACCCCGCCCTTGGCCGCGTCATAGGCGGCCGATCCGATGCGCGGCGTCTCCTGATGGATCGAGCTGACATTGACGATCCGCCCGCGCTTGCCCGCCTCGATCGCCCGACGCGCAAAGGCCCGCGACAGCAGGAACGGACCGGTCAGGTCGGTCGCGATGGTGGAGAGCCAGTCGTCGTCGGCCATCTCGACCACGCGGGTGCCGCTGGCATCCTTGCCGGCATTGTTGACCAGAACCCGCGCAACCGCCCCGTCGCCGTCCAGATCGGCAAAGAGCGCGTCGATATCCGCCGGTCGGGTCTGATCGCAGGCGAGGATTCGGGCGCGGCGGCCCGCCTTGCGGACCATCGCCGCTGTCTCCTCGGCCCCGTCGCGATCCGAGCGGTAGGTGATGACCACGTCATGGCCGTCGCGCGCGAGGGCCTGGGCTGCGGCGCGGCCGATGCCGGAATCGGCGCCGGTCACGATGGCGATGGGGTCCTGAAGGAGGTCTTGCATGGGAATTCCGCGTTGCGCTGATCTTGTCAGCCAACGCCCCGGCATGGCGGTCGTTCCGCGCGACGCCTGCGACCCGCTGCCCCGCCCCCACGCATGCGCCGGGGGCGGGTGCTGCCGCCGATCAGATCAGCATGTCGTCCAGCGACTTGCCCGCGTCCAGCTGCTCCTGGACCCAACGCGGCTTGCGGCCGCGGCCGGTCCAGGTCATGGACGCGTCGTCGGGATTGGCATATTTCGGCGCGACGGTGGCCGTCTTGCGCGGCTTCGCTCCGGTCAGTTCGGCTAAGTTGAAGCCGTGACTGCGCGCCGCCTCCTCGATCGCGGACATGGCCTCGCGGCGCTTGCGGTCCTCGAAGGTGGCGATGGCGCGATCCAGCTTGATGCGCAGGTCACGCAGTTCCTTGAGGGAGAGAGCGTCGATGTCGATATTCATGCATTGCTTCCCGATTCAGAATGACATTTGAACAAATGTTTACATCGAATAAGGAGTGTCAATCAATATGCCATCTGATCGCCGAGATCATTTATACGAGGAAAGGGCATCTCGGTTTCGACGTAAAGGACCTGCGTCGGTGCCTTGCGGGCGAATGATGCATGGCGTTGAAAGTCTTTTCCTTCACCGGAGATGAACCGTTCACATCGCGATACGGAATTGGCGGAGGGATATTCAGGAAGCTATGCGTCAGTGCTCATTTATTTGGCGTGGCTGCCCGGTATGCTTGATTTAATTTCTCGAAGTGACCGGGGTTATGATGGGCAATCTCTTCTGACTGAAAGCCGATCAGATAGAGCCGTTTTTTCCGAGGAACCAAGGCACTGCACTCCGGACGGCTTAGGCTCCAGACCCATTGATTTCATGCTTTTCGCGTGATTCAGGCTCCTCAAGGAGACCTGATCGATGAGTAATCTTTACTGGCTGAGCGACGCCCAGATGGAGCGTCTGAAACCGTTCTTTCCCAAAAGCCATGGCAAGCCCCGCGTCGATGATCGCCGTGTCCTCAGCGGCATAATTTTCATCAATCGCAATGGGTTGCGGTGGTGTGACGCGCCGAAGGAATACGGCCCGGCCAAAACCCTCTACAACCGCTGGAAGCGCTGGAGCGACAACGGGGTTTTTGCCCGGATCATGGTCGGCCTTGCCGCCGAGAGCGCCGAGCACAAGACGATCATGATCGACGCGACCTATCTCAAGGCACACCGCACGGCCTCAAGCCTTGGGGTGAAAAAGGGGGGCGCGGGCGCCAGATCGGGCGCACCAAAGGCGGTATGAACACCAAGTTGCACGCTGTCGCCGATGCCAACGGGCGGCCGATCGGGTTCTTCATGTCGGCCGGCCAGGTCAGCGATTACACCGGCGCGGCGGCGCTGCTGGGCAGCCTGCCGAAGGCTGGGTGGCTTCTGGCCGACAGGGGCTACGACGCTGATTGGTTCAGAGACGCGTTGAAAGACAAGGGGATAAAGGTTTGCATCCCCGGACGGAAGTCCCGCAAGAAGGTCGTCAAATACGACAAGCGGCGTTACAAAAGGCGTAACCGCATCGAAATCATGTTCGGGCGTCTGAAGGACTGGAGGCGCGTCGCAACCCGTTATGACCGCTGCCCGGAAACGTTCTTCTCAGCTATTATGCTCGCCGCAACCGTCTTGTTCTGGCTGTGAAACTCAATGAGTCTGGAGCCTAGGCTCCAGACCCATTGATTTCATGCTTTTCGCGTGATTCAGGCTCCTCAAGGAGACCTGATCGATGAGTAATCTTTACTGGCTGAGCGACGCCCAGATGGAGCGTCTGAAACCGTTCTTTCCCAAAAGCCATGGCAAGCCCCGCGTCGATGATCGCCGTGTCCTCAGCGGCATAATTTTCATCAATCGCAATGGGTTGCGGTGGTGTGACGCGCCGAAGGAATACGGCCCGGCCAAAACCCTCTACAACCGCTGGAAGCGCTGGAGCGACAACGGGGTTTTTGCCCGGATCATGGTCGGCCTTGCCGCCGAGAGCGCCGAGCACAAGACGATCATGATCGACGCGACCTATCTCAAGGCACACCGCACGGCCTCAAGCCTTGGGGTGAAAAAGGGGGGCGCGGGCGCCAGATCGGGCGCACCAAAGGCGGTATGAACACCAAGTTGCACGCTGTCGCCGATGCCAACGGGCGGCCGATCGGGTTCTTCATGTCGGCCGGCCAGGTCAGCGATTACACCGGCGCGGCGGCGCTGCTGGGCAGCCTGCCGAAGGCTGGGTGGCTTCTGGCCGACAGGGGCTACGACGCTGATTGGTTCAGAGACGCGTTGAAAGACAAGGGGATAAAGGTTTGCATCCCCGGACGGAAGTCCCGCAAGAAGGTCGTCAAATACGACAAGCGGCGTTACAAAAGGCGTAACCGCATCGAAATCATGTTCGGGCGTCTGAAGGACTGGAGGCGCGTCGCAACCCGTTATGACCGCTGCCCGGAAACGTTCTTCTCAGCTATTATGCTCGCCGCAACCGTCTTGTTCTGGCTGTGAAACTCAATGAGTCTGGAGCCTAGAGCCTGTGGACGAAGAAGTACGCCCTGACGACCATCAGGGGCGCATGAAAGATGGGATTGGACATCATGGCGCATGCCGTCGCCGATGCCTGACGGTCTTCATGACTGCGGGCCAGGTCAACGACCATAGCGGAGTCGCCACCCTGCTGGACCGACTGCCTGCCGCCAACTGGACGATCACGGTCATGACGCAGGCCGCTTTCGAGATGCTTTGAAAAATGGAGACGCGCCCCTGCAATTCTGCCCGGAAACAACGCGGCAAAGCTGTCCGCTTTGACAGGCGGCCCTGTCGTCGCGGCATCCTGATCGAGATCATGGTCGGTCGGCTGAAGGACTGCCGCGAGGTCGCAACCCGTTACCACAGCTGCGCCAGGACATTCCTTTCCGCCCCAGCCCTTGCGGCCACCATTATATCCTGGATCGGGATCAATGAGTCTGCACCCTGATCGCCTCTGCGGTGCCCTGCCATGTCGTCAGGCCCGGGACATCGGACATTTCGCCGATGGGGTCATGGCGGGTGGCCATGTTACGAAGGCTGGCGCGTGGTGGATCACGGTCGAGACGTCGTTGGCAAAGGGTGCGACCACCACCGCGGTCGCCGATGGCGTGAATGCGTTTGGACGGATGCCGCCGGTGATGATGACGGGCATGGGGCAGCGTCCGGATGTCCTCGTGCCGCGCCTTTCGCAGGACGGCGGCTTCGGCGCGGGGCAGGGTCTCGATCTCCTCTTTGCGCATTATCGAAACAGAGGATTCCGCATCGGCCACCGCCGATACCGACACGCCCGCTATCGCGCCCGGGAACGCGATCAGCGTCATGTCGGTGGCGGCGCTGTCGGCCTCTGCCGCCGACGAGCCGACGCACCGCATGACTGCCGTGACCGGCAGGCCTCGCGCCGGGAGAGGCACCGTCGTCTCAGAGAGATCGGCTCGCTGCGGACGCTCGCTCTGTCGCGGCGCTGCTGCCACGCACTGCGTCGTGGCTTACGGGCGGGACGGCCCGATCATGACGTGCAGGTCGCCTGAGAACGTGCAGCGCATCATCATGTGGCGAAAGACCGGAACGGGCATCCTCGCCGCGGCGGTCGGGTCGATCACGGTCCGCTGGCCGCTCGGTGGTCCGACCGCCGACGTCTCCTGCGCGTGTACGGGGTCGCCCGCTGCGCCGTCGATGGCAACGCCGTCAATGCACCCCACCCGCTGCGCAGCGAGACCGCCTTTGGTTCCATTCCGCGGGGTCGTCGGGAGGCGGGCGGTGCCGCATCCGCCACTTCCCGCCGATTGCTCTTTGTTGCCGGAACGTGGCGCGGGGGCGGGCGGTTCTGCCGTCATGAGGTGCCGCGACGCACCCGCAGCTCTAGGAGGAGCGAACCATGGCCAACGAATATTACGACCGCAACGGCCGTCCCGGCCAGGGCTATGCGAACCGCGACATGGACCGCGGATCGCGCGACTGGAGCGACAAGGCCGCCGACGAGGTCCGGTCCTGGGTTGGCGACGATCAGGCCGAACGCCGCCGCGACATGGATGAGATGCGCGAGAACCGCAACGCCATGGGCTATGGCCGCGATGCCGACCGTGCCTCAGGCTACGGCCGCTCCTACGATGCGCCGGGACGCCGTCCGGGCATGGGCATGGACCCACGTTCGGGCCGCTCTTATGATGCCTATGGCACGGCCGGCGGCTACGGCGCAGGCCGGTCCTACGGTCGCGACGCCGACGAGGATCGCGGCTTCCTGGACAAGGCCAGCGACGAGGTCGCATCTTGGTTCGGCGACAAGGATGCCGAGCGCCGTCGCGAGATGGACAAGCATCGCGGCGTCGGCCCCAAGGGCTATGTCCGTTCGGACGAGCGCATCAAGGAGGACGTCAGCGAGCGTCTGATGGATGACGGCCATCTGGACGCCTCGGATGTCGAGGTCAGCGTGCAGGACGCCGAGGTCACCCTGACCGGCACCGTCGCCGACCGCTTTGCCAAGCGCCATGCCGAGGATCTGGCCGAGCGCGCCTCGGGCGTCAAGCATGTGCAGAACAACCTGCGCGTCGCCGGGCCGGGGCAGACCGCCACCACGCCGCTGACCGCCGATCCGCTGCGCGATCGCGGCCTCCTGTGACATCCGGCGCCGGCGACGGCACCGCACAGTCCTGACCCGACGGGCGCCCCTGCGGCGCCCGTCTTTTCTCATCCCCGCCGCGATGCGGCGACATCCGCGCTCCGGTGGAACCCGCATGACCGTGTCGGGTTGACCGGCACCCCCATCCGGGATGCCTCGAGGGACCGTCATGACATCGCAGCAGCTTCCGCCATCCTCCGGGGCCTCCGCCCCGGACATCCTGCCCGCATCCGGGATCGACATCGTCCGCATGGCCGCCTGGCTGGTGACGGGGACGCTGATCATCGGCCTCCTCTACTTCGGGCAGGAGGTCCTCATCCCGCTGGCCATCGCCTTCCTGGTCAGCTTCGCGCTCAGCCCGCTGGTGCGCATCTTGGTGCGGCGCGGCGTCCCGCAGATCGCGGCGGTGTCGGTGGTGATGCTGACCGTCATCGCGATGCTCTTGGGGCTGGGCCTGCTCATCGCCTCGCAGGTCAGCGTGCTGAGTGCCGAGCTGCCCGCCTATCAGTCCACCATCCGCACCAAGATCGCGACCCTGGGCCAGTCGATGGAGGGGCCGGGCCTGTTCGACGGCGTCTTCCAGACCATCGCCACCGTGCAGGAGCAGCTGGCCACCGCCCTGCAGGACGCGCCGGGAACGGTGGCCGACCCTCTGCCGGTCACGGTGATCGGGGACGGGCCGTCGCCCTTCGCGACCGCGATGGCGTGGCTGGCCCCGGCGCTGGCGCCGCTGGCGACATTGGGCATCGTCGTGGTCTTCGTCTTTCTGGTCCTGCTGGACCGGGGCGATCTGCGCGACCGGCTGATCCGCCTGCTGGGCGGCAACCTGCACCGCTCGACCGACGCGCTGGAGGAGGCGGGCAAGCGGATCTCGAAATACCTGCTGATGCAGCTGGTGGTGAACGTCACCTATGGCATTCCCATGGCGCTCGGGCTCTGGGCCATCGGCGTGCCGGGCTGGATCCTGTGGGGCACGCTGGCGGCGGTGATGCGCTTCATCCCCTATGTCGGGCCGATGCTGTCGGCGATCTTTCCGCTGGCCCTGGCCTTCGCGGTCGACCCGGGATGGGAGATGGTGCTGATGGCGCTGGCGCTGATCGTGGCGCTGGAGCTGGTCAGCAACAACATCGTCGAGCCGATGCTCTACGGCACCTCGACGGGGCTGTCGGCCCTGTCGCTGATCGCGGCGGCGACCTTCTGGACGGCGCTCTGGGGGCCGCTCGGCCTGATCCTGTCGACGCCGCTGACGGTCTGCCTGCTGGTCATGGGCCGCAACCTGCCGCAGCTGGCCTTCTTCGACACGCTGTTGGGGTCGACCCCCGCGCTGGACCTGCCGACGCGCATCTATCAGCGCCTGATCGCCGACGACCCCGACGAGGCCTATGACATCGCCTCCGACGCGATCCGCGCGACCGGCGTGACCGAATTCTATGACGAGACCGGCATGGAGGTCCTGCGCCAGGCCAGCGACGACTTTCACGCCGTCGCCCGCGCCGAGCACCGCCTGCGCGTGGTCGAGGGAATGGACAGCCTGCTGGACGACCTGCGCGAGGATCACCCCGCCCCGACCTCGGGTCCGGTCCGCACCGTCTGCATCGGCGGCAAGTGGCAGGTCGATGCCATCGCGGCCGAGATGCTGGTCCATGCGCTGTGCCTGGCGGGCGTTCCCGCCGCGCAGCGCCCCGCCGGCGCGGTGACCGCGCGCTATGTCGACGGGCTGGATCTGGAGCGGGTGGACACGGTCTGCATCGGCTATTTCAGCCGCGACCCCGATGCGGCGGTGCGCGGCTTCGTGCGCCGCCTGCGTCGCCGCTGGCCCGGCCTGCACATCGTGCTGGCCCTGTGGAACGCACCCGAGGGTGCCCCGTCCGAGGACCAAGCCGAGGCGCTTGGCGTGGACCGGATCGTGCTGTCCGTGGACGAGGCCGTGCGCCGCCTGTCGCTGATGCAGGACGAACGCGCCGCCGCCCTTGCCCCGCCCGCGCCCCCGGCGGACGAGACCGCGCGGCTGGAGGCGCTGCGCCGCACCGCCGTCCTCGACGGTCACGCGCGCGAGGATCTGGACGATCTGGCCGCGCGGGCGGCGGATGTGTTCGACGTGGGCTTTGCCTTCATCTCGGCCATCGACGCGGATGCCGAATACATCGTGGGGCAGAGCATGGACCTGCCCGGGCTGCGCACCGAGACCGAGCCGCGCATGACCTGGATGCCGCGCGCCGATGCGCTGTGCAATCATGTCGTGGCGATGGACGACACACTGGTGGTGCCCGACACGGATCGTGATCCGCGCTTCTCCGACAACCCGGCGGTGCGCCAGTGGCAGGGGCGGTTCTATGTCGGAACGCCCCTGCGCACGGCGGACGGTCACGTGCTGGGTGCGCTGTGCCTGATGGACCGCGCCCCGCGCGAGATCGAGGACAGCGAGCTGGACCTGCTGGACCGCATCGCCGCCGACGCCGTCGCCGTGATGACCAAGGAGGAGGCCGTGATCCCCGAACCCCGCCGCGAGGAGCCGCCCGCCTCCCGCGCGGTCCTGGGCCAGCGCATCCCGGACTGAGCGCGCCTCAGTCCCGGTCCTCGGTCCGCGCCGCCTTGGGCAGGATCATCGGGACCGCGCCCAGGATGATCAGGACGATCGCGGTCGACAGGATCGCGGTCGCCTCCAGCCCCAGGCCCGCGATGACGCCGATGGCCGCGGTCGCCCAGATGCCGGCGGCGGTCGTCAGCCCCTCGACCTCGCGCTGCCTGGCGTGGATGATGATGGCCCCCGCGCCCAGAAAGCCGATGCCCTGCGCCACGCCCTGCAGGACGCGCGACAGATCGCCGATCGACATGCCGCTCTGCAGCGGGCCGATGACGAACAGGGCGGCACCCACCGCGACCAGCATGTGCGTGCGGATGCCCGCGCTGCGCCGCTTGTGCTCGCGCTCATAGCCCAGGATGCCGCCCAGCAGGGCGGCGATGGTCAGCCGCACCGTGATAGTGGTGATGGTCGACAGGTCCGGAATGTCCGAGAACTCGCCCACGATCGTCGACCAGATTTCCTCTCTCACGGGCAGCGTCCTTCCGATGATCGCCCCTGTCGGCGGGGCAGGCGGGCGGTGCCCGGCGCGCATGGGCCGACCGCGCGCCCCGCATGGTCGGCCCTTTCGGCTCAGGCCGCAAGCGGCTCGTCGGCGGGGCCGAAGAACCCGTAGCGGATGCGGTCCGCGGGGACCCCGGCCTCGTGCAGCCCCTGCACGAAATGGCGCAGGAAGGGGCGGGGTCCGCACAGATGGATGTCGGCCTCGGCCAGGTGCGTGTTCGCGCGCAGCCAGTCCATGCGGATGCGGCCCGGATGGGCGTCCCTGTCGGCGGTTTCGTAGAAGGTCTCGACCCGCATGTCGCCGTGGCGTTCGGCGGCGGCGCGCGTCTCGGCCGCCAGCGCGGAGACGGTGGCCTTGACGGTTGCGATGGTGTCGGTGGACAGGGGGCGCGGCATCGTGCTTCTCCTTGAAGCAAGCATCCGTGATGCATGGATGGATCGGCTATCCGTGCATGGGAAATGCCAATATTGTCGCAGCATGAAACTGACCCGTTACACGGACTACGCGCTGCGTGCCCTGATCTATCTGGCGACCCATGAGGGCGATCTTGCGTCGATCCGCCAGATCGCCGAGGCGCACGGCATCTCGCAGAACCACCTGATGAAGATCGTCCAGGACCTCGCACGCGCCGGGTTCGTCGAGACGGTGCGCGGCCGGAACGGCGGGCTGCGCCTGGCACGTCGCGCCGATCGGATCACCATCGGAGAACTTGTCCGCCATACCGAGGCCGACGGGGCGTTGGTCGATTGCAGCACCTGCCGCCTTGCGCAGGGCTGCGGCCTGCCCGCCGTCTTCGCTCAGGCACGCGAGGCCTTCATGACGGTGCTGGACGGCGTCCGGCTGACGGACGTGGCCGGACGGCCGGGCGCCTTCCGGCATCTGTTCACGGCCTGACGGGCCGGGCCGGGCTGCCGCCCAGGGCGCGCAGGGCGTTCAGGATCACCGCCACGTCAATCGCCTCCTGCAGGAGCGCGCCCTGCACCGGGGTCAGGTGGCCCGTCGCGGCGGCGATCATGCCCAGGACCGACAGGCCGATCCCCGCGACCACGCTCTGCAGCGCGATGCGGCGCGCGCGCCGCGCGATGGCGATCCCGGGCGCGATGCGGTCGACGCGGTCGACCAGCAGCACGACATCGGCCGCCTCGGCGCTGGCGGCGGCGCCGCGCGCGCCCATGGCCACGCCCACGTCGGCGGCCGCCAGGGCAGGGGCGTCGTTGACGCCGTCGCCGACCATCATCACCGGCCCCGCCGCGCGTTCGGCCAGGACCAGCGCCACCTTGTCGTCGGGCGACAGCCCGGCATGGATGCCGTCGAGACCCAGGCCCTGCGTCACGCGCTCGGCCACCTCGGCGCGGTCGCCGGTGGCCAGCAGGATGCGCCGCACCCCGTGATCCCTGAGGACGCTCAGCATCCGCCCCGCGCCCTCGCGCAGCGGATCGGACATCACCAGATGCCCCGCCATGCGCCCCCCGACGCCCACGGCCACCATCACAGCCCCCGCCGCCAGATCGGGCGGCGCATCCGCCGCCCGCCCCACGCGCCCCGCCACGAAGCCCCAGCCCCCGGCGACCACCGGTTGCCCGTCGATCAGGCCCGTGACCCCCCTCTCCGGGGATCTCGGCCACCGCGTCGGGCAGGGGCAGGGTCAGGCCCGCTCGCGGGCGGCGGTCACGATGGCCTGCGCCACGGGATGCCGCGAGGCCTGGTCCAGGGCCGCGGCCAGGCGCAGGATGTCGTCCGCGCCCATCCCCTCGGCGCTGTCGATGCGCACGATGCGCGGCCGTCCGTCGGTCAGCGTGCCGGTCTTGTCCAGGATCAGGGTATGAACGCGCGCCATGGCCTCCAGCGGGCGGGCGCCCTTGACCAGCACGCCGAAGCGCGCGGCCCGCGACAGGCCCGCGACCAGCGCCACCGGCACGGCCAGGATCAGCGGGCAGGGCGTCGCCACCACCAGCACGGCCACGGCGCGGATCGGATCGCCGGTCAGCCACCAGGCCGCCGCGGCGATGCCCAGGGTCAGGGCCAGGAACAGAAGCGACCAGCGGTCGGCCAGCCGCGCCATCGGCGCCTTGGAGGCCTGCGCGGCCTCGACCAGCCGGACGATGCCGGCAAAGGTGCTGTCGCGGGCCTCGTGCGTCGCGGTCAGGTCGAAGGCGTCGCCCGCATTGGTCGCGCCGCTCAACGCCTCGGCGTCGCGATCCAGGCGGACGGGCAGCGATTCCCCGGTCAGCGCGGCCATGTCCAGAAAGGCCGTGGCCGAGGCGATCCGCCCGTCCACCGGCACCACGTCGCCCTGGCGGATCAGCAGCCTGTCGCCCGGCGCGATGGCGTCCAGCGGCACCTCCTCCAGCCCGCCGTCCTGGTGGCGCGTGGCCATGCGCGGCACGCGCGACAGCAGGTAGCGCATCTCGCGCCGCGCCCGCCCCTCGGCGAACCCCTCGAGGAAGGTGCCGCCCGCATACATCACCGCCACGACCGCCGCCGCCAGCGTCTCTCCGAAGATCAGCGCGGCCGACATCGACAGGGCGGCGACGATGTCCAGCCCGACCTCGCCGCGCAGCAGGCTGCGGAGGATCTCGACCAGCAGGCCGGCCAGCACGGGCAGGACCCCGGCGATCCACACCGCCTGCGCGATGCCTTCGCGCCCGCCCAGATGCAGCGCCATGCCCGCCGCCAGCCCCGCGACCGCGATGGCCAGCAGCAGGACACGGAACCGGTCCGTCCGCGCGTGATCCAAGCGTCCGCCTCCCCGGATGGGGGCCGCCCGGTGGTGGACGGCCGGTGTCGGCCCGATCATCGCGCGGCGCGGAGGGTGCGTCGAGTCCCGCCTGCGCGGCCCGCCCTCAGCGATAGATCGCGGTGACGAAATCGCCCTTCTGGGTGACGGTGCCGCGATACATCCCCTCGCAGTTGAACGGCAGCGTCAGGGTGCCCTCGGCATCGACGGCGATGAGGCCGCCCGACCCGTCGTTCGATGCCAGGTCGGTCATGACAACGTGCCGGGCCGCCTCCTCCAGGCTCTGCCCGGCATGGCGCATGCGGGCCGCGATCTCGGCCGCGGCGTGCCAGCGGATGAAGATCTCTCCGTGGCCCGTCCCCGAGACCGCGCAGGTGGCGTTGTCCGCATAGGTGCCCGCGCCGATCACCGGGGTGTCGCCGACGCGGCCCGGCGCCTTGGCGGTCATGCCGCCGGTCGACGTCGCCGCTGCCAGATCGCCCCGCGCGTCGCGCGCCACCGCCCCCACCGTCCCGTGGCGGCGGGCGGGGTCCAGGTCGTCGATGCCCTCGCGGCGCATCCGCAGCGTGGCCTGCAGCGCGTCCCACCGCTGCTGGGTGAAGAAGTAGGGCGCCTCCTCGAAGGGCAGCCCCGCGTCGCGGGCGACCGTCAGGGCGTTCGGCCCGATCAGCAGGACGTGGTCGGTCCGCTCCATCACCGCGCGTGCGGCCAGGATCGGGTTGCGCGGCCCCAGGATGCCCGCGACCGCGCCCGCCTTTCGCGTTGCCCCGTCCATCACCGCGGCGTCCATCTCCTGCCGGCCGTCGGCGGTGAAGACCGCACCCCGGCCCGCGTTGAACAGCGGCTCTTCCTCCAGCGCGCAGACGGCCGCGGTCACCGCGTCCATCGCGGCGCCGCCATCGGCCAGGATGTCGTGCCCCGCCTGAAGCGCCCGGCGCAGGCCCGCGTGATAGCGCGCCTGAAGGTCATCGGTCATGGTGTGGCGCAGGATCGTGCCGGCCCCTCCATGCACCGCCAGGGAAAATCGTGTCATGGTCGGGGTCCTCCGCTCAGGCCCGCCTGCCGGGCGCAATGGGTCGCGATCTGGGCATGGGTGGCGATCCAGCAGTCGCCCTTGGCGATGATGTGGGCCAGCAGCCGTTCCAGGATGAAGATGCGGCTGCGGTATCCGGTGACATGCGGATGCAGGGTCAGCAGGAACAGCCCGCCCTCGGCATGGGCGCCCTCGAACTCGCGCAGGAAGATGTCCAGCACATCGGCGGGCGGCGTATAGGGGCGCTGCGCGCCGAGGCGGTTCATCATGAAGTAGACCGCATCGTCGCGGATCCATTCCACGGGCAGCTCGACGATGCCGGTGGGTTGGCCGTCCTGGACGATCTCGTAGGGGTCGTCGTCCGAGAACAGCGAGCTGTCATAGAGCAGCCCCATCTCGCGCGCGATGGACAGGGTGGCGGGGCTGTAGTCCCAGGACGGCGTGCGCATGCCGACGGGGCGCTGGCCGCTGACCCGTTCCAGCGTGTCGGCGGCCCGCAGCATCAGTTCGCGTTCGGTCGCGGCGTCCAGCGTGGTGTTCAGCTCGTGGATCCAGCCGTGCAGGCCGATCTCGTGCCCGTCTTCGGCCAGGGCCCGCTGTTCGTCCGGGTGCAGCAGCGCCGCGACTGCCGGGACGAAGAAGGTCGCCTTGACCCCGTGGCGGTCCAGCATGCGGCGGATGCGGGGGATGCCGCGCCGGGC
Organism: Paracoccus sp. ME4; assembly: GCF_046736325.1. GTDB lineage: Bacteria > Pseudomonadota > Alphaproteobacteria > Rhodobacterales > Rhodobacteraceae > Paracoccus. The sequence goes on along the minus strand of NZ_CP151279.1, from coordinate 22,168 downwards.
GCCGTACTCGCCCCAGCTGAGCCGGGCGACGGACCGGCCGCCGTCGCGCAGCTCGTTCGTCTCGTGGTCGCTGTCGAAGGACAGGGCCACCGCGCAGCGCGCACCGTTCGGCCAGCGGTCCGGCAGCAGGCTGCGCCCGGCGCGCACCGCGCCGACCCTGGCGCGCCAGACCTCCTCGGGCCAGTCATGCGGGTCCATCAGCCATGCCCCCCGTCCACCTGCAGGATCTGCCCGGTGATCCAGTCCGCCTGCCGCGAGCAGAGGAAGGCCACCGCATGGGCGATGTCCTGGGCCTGCCCGAGACGCCGCAGGTGGATGCTGTCGATGATGCGCTTCTGGCGGTCCGGGCCGAAGGCCTGCCACTGCCGCTCGGTCGAGGGGTTGGACAGGATGAATCCCGGCGCCACCGAATTCACGGTGATGCCCGACGGCCCCAGTTCCAGCGCCAGCTGCCGCGTCAGCCCGACCAGCGCATGCTTGGCGGCGGTATAGGCCTGGATGCCGGTCAGGCTGGGCTTCAGCCCCGCGCCCGACGAGATGGTGACGATCCGCCCCGATCCCGCAGCCTTCATTCCGGGGGCCAGCGCCTGCGCGCACCACATGACCGCATCGACGTTGGCCGCGAAGATCGCGCGCCAGTCGGCTTCGTCCACGGTGTCCAGTGGCCGGCCCACCTGACCGCGCACGCCGCCCGCGGCGGTGATCAGCCCGTCGACGCGGCCGTGACGCTCCAGCACGGCCCCGCACAGGTCGCGCGCGCCCTGCTGCCCGCCCAGGTCGCCCGCATGGCAGGTGACCCCCTCCAGCGCGCCGAGGGGCGCCAGCCCCGCAGCGTCGATGTCCAGCGCGGCGACGGTGGCGCCCGACGCCGCCAGGGTCCGCACGATGGCGGCCCCGATGCCCTGCGCCGCGCCGGTGACGGCGAAGACCCGCCCCGCCAGCGTCAGCTGCATGTCGCCACCATCCGGTCCAGAAGCGCCGTCGACTGCGCGCGGGTGCCGTCCTCGATGTCGTGGATCAGGGCGCACAGCTCCGACAGGGCGGGGGTCGGGATGCCGTGGTCGCGGCCGATCCCGATCAGCACGCCGACCTGGGCATCGACCTCGGTCTTGCGTCTGCGGACGGCCAGGTCGCGCCAGATGCCGGAATGGGTCTTGGCCGTCTTGCGGTTGTGGGCGACCATCGCGTCGATCGACGCCGCCATCCGCGCCGCGTCGCGGCTCAGGAAGGCCTCGGGGTCGAAGCCGTTGAAGCCCAGGGGGGTGACGCCCTCGGCGCGGGCCAGGCGCATGACCTCATGGCCCAGGGCGGCATGGACGGGGCGCCAGGCGGCCGGGTCCATCGCGTCCGACATGGACAGGGGCGTCAGGGCGGTGGCGAACAGCAGCGCGCCATAGCCCATCTTGCCCCACAGATAGCCCCAGATGTTGTCGGTCATCACCGCCTCGGGCTCGACCAGGGCGAACAGCGCGTGCAGCTCGCGCAGGCGCGGGGTGATGCGGCCGTCCAGCTCTCCCAAGGCGACGGTGGCGCGGTTGCCATAGAGGATGCGCCCCGGCTCCAGCCAGTCCGCGCCGAAATTGACGAAGCAGCCGACCGTGCGTTCGGCGCCGATCATCTCCGCGATCACCCGTTCGTTCAGCCCGTTCTGCGCCGAGACGACGAAGCCGTCCGGCGCCAGATGCGGCATCAGCATCGCCATGGCCTGCGGGGTGTGGTGCGCCTTCACCGCCAGGATCACCCGGCGATAGGTGCCGGTCAGCGTGGCGGGCGTTTCGGCAGGCAGGACCTGCACGAACTCCTCGACGGGGCCTTCGATGCGCAGCCCGTCGCCGCGCATGGCGGCCACGTGGTCGGCCTCGATGTCGACCATTCGCACCGGGTGGCCGGCGCGCGCGGCACAGGCGCCCAGGATGCCGCCGATGGCCCCCGCGCCCCAGATCAGGACCGGCTCGGCGCCACTCATGCCCAATCGCCTTCGATCAGGGCGCGGGTCTCGGCGACGGCGACCTGCCAGATGCCGTCCATCACCGCGTCGGGCTTCTGGTAATGTCCGCCATAGTTGCCGTCCCCGATCAGGTCGCGCACGCCCTGCGCGTTCCGGTCGCGCAGGCGGTCGAAATCGACATAGGGCTTCTGCTCGGGCGGGACGGGGCGTCCGGGCAGGCGGGTCCAGGGAAAGTTCTCCATCCAGGACGCATGAGAGGCGACCGGATCGGCGGCCTGCACCGCAGCCCAGGTGCGCGGCGCCCGCCACCAGTCGTGGAACCGGCAGCGCGCGCCCGGGCGATCCTGCATCCATTCGGCGCAGACCGGCTGGACGGGGCTGTTGCCGCCATGCCCGTTCACGATCAGCACGCGCCGGAACCCGGTGTCGTGGAGACTGTCCAGGATGTCGCGCAGCAGCGCCGCATAGGTCGCGAGCCGCAGCGACACCGTGCCCGGGAATGCCATGAAATAGGGCGTCAGCCCATAGGCCACGGCCGGAAAGACCGGCACGCCCAGGGGCTCGGCCGCGTCGGCCGCGATCCTCTCCGACAGGATCGTGTCGACGGACAGGCTCAGATCGGCGTGCTGTTCGGTGCTGCCCAGGGGCAGGATGCAGCGGTCGTCCGTCCGCAGATAGGCCTCGACGTCGAACCACGAGCATTCGGAAATCTTCACGGCGTCTCTCCTTTGATGGGGCCTGCGGCGCGCAGCCCGTCCAGCGCCGGCAGCAGCTGGGTCTGCACGGCGTGGCTGTCGGGGGTGTGGCGGTATTCGATCGCGGCCTGACGCGCGCTGAGGCGCGCCGCCAGATAGTCGGCCCCGGTCGCGTGGATCAGCACGTCGCATTCCGCGATCAGCCGGTCCAGGTCGTCGGCGGTGCGGGCGACGGCGGTCACGCGGCCCAGATGCGGGGCGAACCGGGCGACCCCGGCCTTCAGCACGCTGAGGAAGTCGTCGAAATAGGACACCAGCAGCACCCGGGCATCGGGGCGGATGCCGGCCAGGGCGACGCGCGTCGCCTCGTTCGGGATCAGGATCATGCTGACCTGCGGGATGCCGGGAAACAGCGCGGCCGCCTGCGCCGCCAGCGTGCGCGGGGACACGACCAGGTCGATGTGTCCGGGCAGGTCCTCGCGGCGGTCCGTGGTCCAGGCGATCGCCAGGTCCTCGGGCGCCAGATAGGGCGCCAGGTCGCGGGCATAGGCGGCGGTCGCGTCGCTGAACGTTCCCAGCACCACGATGCGCAGCGCGCGCGGTGCCGCGCAGGCGGCCATCGTCACGCGTAGCGCGAGGTCCTGCGCGCTGAGCCCCAGGTCGCGTCCGGCGGCCACCAGGGCCGCGATCTGGCGTTCCAGCGCGGCCATCTGCGCGGTGCGCGCCGCGCAGGGGATGCCGCGATCGGTGACGAAGGTGCCCGACCCGACGCGCCCCTCGATCTGGCCCCGCTCCTGCAGGGCGGCGAAGACGTTGCTGACCGTCACCGGCGACAGGCCCAGGGTCGCGGCCAGCCGGCGCACCGAGGGCAGGCGGCTGCCCGAGGGGATGTCCCCGGCGGCGATGCCGTATTCCAGCGCGCCGCGCAGCTGCACGGAGACCGGGACCGAGGAGGCCGGGTCGATGGCCTGGGCGATCCGCAGCAGGGCGGCGTCCAGATCGGGGGCAGGGGTTGCGCTCATACCGTATCATTGAATGATAACAGTTGACCGCTCAAGAGTAATTTTCGTGCAGATTGTCCGGCCATGTCATCCGGATCGGCCGGTTATCGCCCTGCCATGCAGCGTTTCGTTGCGAAAATTTCTTGACGTGCAAAAAAAACGGTCTCTAGTGTTACAGTCAACGATAACAGGTGAGGTTCGGAAATGGCCAGAAATGCTCTTTGCTCGGGAATCGCTCTCATCGCTCTCCTGGCCGCCGCGCCGGCGGTCATGGCGCAGGACCTGACGATCGGTCTGCGTGCGGGACCCGATTCGATCGACCCGCACTGGTCCACGCTCGGCAGCCAGGCCGAGGCGCTGCGCCACGTCTTCGACACGCTGGTCGATGCCGACGAGACGCTGCAACTGCAGCCGGGCCTTGCCGTCAGCTGGACGCCCGTCGACGACACGACATGGGAGTTCAAGCTGCGCGAGGGCGTGACCTTCCACGACGGCACCCCCTTCACCGCCGAGGACGTCAAGTTCTCGATCGAGCGGATCCCGGTCGTGACCGGACCGATGCCGATGACGCTCTACACGAAATACGTGGCCTCGGTCGAGATCGTGGACGACTACACGCTGCGCATCAAGACGAACGGCATGGCCCCGTCGCTGCCCAACGACTTCACCCGCCTGTTCGTCGTGCCCTCCGAGACCGGCATGGAGGCCGGCAACGACCAGTTCAACTCGGGCGAGAAGGCCATCGGCACCGGACCCTACAAGTTCGTCAGCTGGCAGCCCAAGGGCGACCTGGTGGTCGAGCGCAACGACGACTATTGGGGCGAGGCCCCGGCCTGGCAGCGGGTCGTGCGCCGCGAGATCCCCGACGACGCCGCCCGCGTGGCGGCCCTGAAGTCGGGTCAGGTCGACATGATCAACTATGTCCCCGCCACCGACTATCTGTCGATGCAGTCCGACGGCAGCCTGGACACCTTCGTGTCGGATTCGATCTACATCCTGAACATCGCGCCGTCGGTGAAGGACGAGGAGCCCCAGCCCATCAAGGTCAACGGGCAGGAGATCGAGGGCAACCCCCTGCAGGACGTGCGGGTGCGCAAGGCGCTGGATCTGGCGATCAACCGCGACGTGCTGGTCAACGTGGTGCTGGAGGGTCTGGGCACGCCCGCCAACCAGCTGATGCCCGAGGGGTTCTTCGGCTATTCCTCCGACATCCCGGCGCCGGCCTACGACATCGATCAGGCCAAGGCCCTGCTGACCGAGGCGGGCTATCCCGACGGGTTCGAGATCGACTTCACCTGCACCAACAACCGCGTTCCGGGCGATGCGGTGGTCTGCGAGGCGCTGGCCCAGATGTGGTCGCGCCTCGGGCTGACGGTCAACGCGCAGGCGCTGAACGGCACGGTGTTCTTCCCCGCCGCGCAGCGCGAGGAATACACCATGACCATGTCCGCATGGGGCACGCTGACCGGCGAGGCGGCCTATACCTACGGCGCGCTGGTCCACACTCAGGACGCCGAGAAGGGCTTCGGCAACTTCAACCGCTCGGGCTATTCGAACCCCGAATTCGACCGCATCTTCAGCGAGGGCAGCCAGACCCTGGACACGGATGCGCGCCGGGAGCTGTACGAGCAGGCCTCCGAGATCGCGATGGAGGACCGCGCCCTGATCCCGACCATCATCCTGCAGAGCGTGTGGGCGGCCAAGGCGGGGATGGTCGATTTCACCCCCCGCGTCGACCAGGAGACCCGCGCCTACGCGATCACCCCCAAGGGCTGATCGGAACGCCGCGCGGCGCGTCCCGTCCCGGGGCGCGCCGCCGATGCCGTCTGTCGGGCGCAGGCGGACAGGAAGGACACGGGGGAAAGCGATGTTGGGCTATCTTGTGGGTCGGCTGATCCAGGCGGTGATGGTCGTCTTCGTCATGTCGGTCATCGTCTTCGTCGGCGTCTACGCGATCGGCAACCCGATCGACGTGATGATCGACCCCGGCGCCAGCCAGGAGATCCGCGAGGCGCTGATCCGGCAGTACGGCTTCGACCAGCCCCTGTGGCAGCAGTACTTCACCTTCGTCGGCAACGTGTTCCAGGGCGATCTGGGCCGGTCGATGGTCTACAACATCCCCGTGACGTCGCTGGTCTTCTCGCGCCTGCCCGCGACGCTGGAGCTGGTGCTGGTGTCGATCGGCATCGCCACGCTGATCGGGGTCCCGGCGGGCATGTATGCGGGCTATCGCCCGAACGGCATCCCGGCCAAGCTGATCATGGCGCTGTCGGTCCTGGGCTTCTCGGTCCCGACCTTCTGGATCGGGATGCTGCTGATCATGGCCTTCGCGGTCAACCTGGGCTGGCTGCCCTCGGGCGGGCGCGGAGAGGTGGCGCAGGTCCTGTGGTTCAAGACGTCCCTGGCCACCGCCGACGGCTGGTCCCATGTCATCATGCCGGCCGTCAACCTGTCGCTGTTCAAGATGGGCCTGATGATCCGCCTGACCCGCGCCGGCATGGTCGAGGCGATGGGCACCGACTATGTCCGCTTCGCCCGCGCGCAGGGCCTGCCGGACCGGCAGATCGTGTTCGGCCACGTCCTGCGCAACATCTCGATCCCGCTGGTCACCGTGTTCGGGCTGGAGCTGGGCTCGACCCTGGCCTTCGCCGTGGTGACCGAGACGGTGTTCAACTGGCCCGGCGTGGGCAAGCTGATCATCGACAGCATCCTGCAGTTGGACCGGCCGGTGATGGTCTCCTACCTGGTCATGGTCGTGCTGCTCTTCGTGATGATCAACCTCGCCGTCGATCTGATCTATGCGCGGCTGGACCCGCGCGTCCGCCTGAAGGGAGGCGCGTGATGACCTCTGCCGCCGACATCCCCGCAGCCCCCGCCGAGACGCGCGCCCTGCGCCTGCGCCACTTCTGGGCCGACTATCGCCGCTCCTGGGTCGCGATGGGCGCGCTGGCGGTGATCGTGACCCTGCTGGTCGCGTCCTTCGGCGCGCCCTGGCTGGTCCCGCAGGACCCGTACGACCTGGGACAGCTGGACTGGGCGGACGCCTTCCTGCGGCCGGGCCAGACCGGGTCGGGCGGCTATGTCCACCTGCTGGGCACGGACAATGTGGGGCGCGACATGCTGTCGGCGATCCTCTACGGGCTGCGCACCAGCTTCCTGATCGGCATCACGGCCGGGGCGCTGGCGCTGATCCTGGGCATCGGCATCGGCCTGACCGCGGCCTATTTCGGCGGCCGGATCGAGGCGCTGCTGATGCGGATCGTGGACCTGCAGCTGTCGATGCCCGCGATCCTGCTGGCCCTGGTGATGGCGGCCGTGCTGGGGCAGGGGGTGGGGCAGATCATCCTGGCGCTGGTCGTGGCGCAATACGCCTATTTCGCGCGCACCACCCACGGCGCGGCCTCGGTCGAGCGGCGCAAGGACTATATCGAGGCCGCCCGCTCGACGCCGCTGCCGACGCGGCGCATCCTGTTCCGGCACCTTCTGCCCAACGTCCTGCCGCCGCTGATCGTGGTGGCCACGGTCCAGGTCGCCAGCGCCATCTCGCTGGAGGCGACGCTGTCCTTTTTGGGGGTGGGCCTGCCGTTGACGGAGCCGTCCCTGGGGTCGCTGATCTCGAACGGGTTCAAGTACATCCATGCCGGGCGGTCGTGGCTGTCCATCTATCCCGGCGTCTTCCTGATGATCACCGTGGTGGCGATCAACCTGGTCGGCGACCAGGTCCGGACCGTGATCGACCCGAGGAACAGCCGATGACCGCAGCACTGGACGTCCGGGGCCTGACCACCCGGTTCGAGACGCGGGCGGGCCATGTCACCGCCGTCGACGATGTCAGCTTCGCCGTACAGCCCGGCCGGATCATGGGGCTGGTGGGCGAAAGCGGCTCGGGCAAGAGCGTCACCGGATTCTCGATCCTGGGCCTGATCGACGCGCCGGGCGAGGTGACGGCGGGGGCGGTGCTGGTCGACGGGGTGGACCTGCGCGGACTGTCGCCCGAGGCGCTGCGCCGGATGCGCGGGCGCAAGGTCGCGATGGTGTTCCAGGACCCGATGATGACGCTGAACCCGGTCCTGCGGGTGGGCGACCAGATGGCCATGGCGGTGCGGGTGCATCGGCCCATGTCGCGCTCCGACGCGCTGGAGCATGCCCGCAAGGCGCTGGAGGTCGTGGGCATCCCGTCGCCCGCCGAGCGTCTGAAGGCCTATCCCCATCAGCTGTCGGGCGGCATGCGCCAGCGCGTGGCGATCGCCATGGCGCTGCTGCACAGCCCCTCGGTCATCATCGCGGATGAGGCCACGACCGCGCTGGACGTCTCGATCCAGGGCCAGATCCTGGCCGAGGTGCGAGCGCTGGCCGACCGGACCGGCGCGGCCGTCGTCTGGATCACCCATGACCTGGCCGTGGTCTCCAGCCTGGCCGACGACATCTGCGTGATGTATGCGGGCCGCATCGTCGAACGCGGCACGGCCGCGCAGGTGATCGGCCATCCGCGCCATCCCTACACGCGGGGCCTGCTGGATTCGATCCCGGCGCTGCACGAGCCGGGGCGCCGGCTGCCGCAGATCCCCGGCTCGACGCCGCAGCTGTCGCGCCTGCCCGAGGGCTGCGCGTTCCGCCCCCGCTGTCCCCGCGCCACCGCGCTGTGCCGAACCGCGCCGCCGTCGGATGTGCGCGACGGGCAGGCCGTCCTGTGCCATCATCCGCTGGAGGACCGATGACCGATCCCATCCTGACGATCGACGCCGTCTCCAAGCGGTTCACCCGCAATCCCGGCCTGGCAGAGCGTCTGGCCGGACGCTTCACCGGCGGCGGCAGGCCGGTCACGGTGCATGCCCTGACCGACGTGTCGCTGACGGTCGCGCGCGGCGAGGTCCTGGGCATCGTCGGCGAATCCGGCTGCGGAAAGTCGACGCTTGGCCGGGTGGTCGCGGGCATCCACGCGCCCACATCCGGGCGGGTGACGCTGAACGGCAGCCCCGTCGCCGACGTGCGGGGCGGCACCGTCCACAAGCGCACGACGCAGGTCCAGATGATCCATCAGGACCCCTTCGCCAGTCTGAACCCCCGCATGAAGGTCGGCGAGACCCTGGCCGAGGGGCCGCGCCATCACGGCATCATCCCCGCCGATCAGGTGCGCGCCCGCATCCGCGCCCTGCTGGAGCAGGTCGGGCTGGAGGGCGCCTATGCCGACCGCCTGCCGCATCAGTTCTCGGGCGGGCAGCGTCAGCGCATCGCCATCGCCCGCGCCCTGGCGATGCAGCCCGAGGTGCTGGTCCTGGACGAGGCCGTGGCCTCGCTGGACGTGTCGATCCAGGCGCAGGTGCTGAACCTGTTCATGGACCTGCGCCATCAGCTGGGCCTGACCGCGCTGTTCATCAGCCACGACCTGTCGGTCGTCCGCCATGTCTGCGACCGCGTCGCGATCATGTATCTGGGCCGCCTGGTCGAGCTGGCCCCGGCCGATCGGCTCTATGCCGATCCGCGCCATCCCTATACCCGCGCGCTGTTCGCCTCGATCCCGACCGTCGGCACGGGCCGCGGCCGGTTCGAGGCCATCAAGGGAGAGATCCCGTCCCCCATCGCGCCGCCGCCCGGCTGCGCCTTCCATCCCCGCTGCCCCCTCGCGGGTCCGCGATGCCGGGCCGAGGTGCCGCGGCTGAGCGCCGCCGGGGCCGCCCGCACCGTGGCCTGCCATCTGAACGACGGCGGGACGGATATCCAAAGAGGTGCCGCATGAGCCAGGACCTTCACGCCCGCATCGGGCAGCTGAACGACGTGCTGTGCACGGTCAACATGCTGAACTGGGATGCGCGCACGCAGATGCCGCCCGGCGGCGCCGAGACGCGCGGCCATCAGGTCGCCACCCTGATGGGCATCGCGCGCGCGATGATCCTGGACCCCGCGATGCGGGACGCGGTCGAGGCGGCGGGCGACGATCCGCAGGCGCAGGCCGTGCGCCACGCGATCGCGCATCACGCCCGCGTCCCGGCCGAGCTGCTGGAGGCCAAGGCGCGCCACGCGACGGTGGCGGGCGCGGCCTGGGCCAAAGCCCGCGCGCAGGGGGACTTTGCCATCTTCCGGCCGCATCTGGAGCAGGTCGTGACCCTGGCGCGCCGGACGGCCGAGGCCCTGGGGCATGAGGGTCATCCCTATGATCCGATGGTGCAGGTGTTCGAGCCCGGAGAGACTGCGGCCAGCCTGGGCGCGCTGTTCGACCGCCTGCGCGCGGGCATCCTTCCGATCCTGGACCGGGCCCGTGGCCGGCCCGCACCGCGCACCGACTTCCTCTATCGCGACTACGACCCGCGCCTTCAGCAGCGTTTCGCGGCCGAGACGGCGCGCGCCCTGGGCTACGACTTCGACCGGGGCCGCCTGGACACCGCCGTGCATCCGTTCGAGGTCAGCTTCACCCGCAACGACGTGCGCATCACGTCGCGCTGGCCGCGCCGCTATCTGCCCATGTCGATCTTCGGCACCATCCACGAGGTGGGCCACGCGCTCTACGAACAGGGGGTCGATCCGGCGCATACGCGCGGCGCCTTCGCGACCGACATGATCGGCCTCTATGCCGTGGGCGGCACCAGCTTCGGCATGCATGAGAGCCAGTCGCGCCTGCTGGAGAACCATGTCGGGCGCAGCGCGGCCTTCTGGCGGACGCATTTCCCGCGCCTGCGCGACACCTTTCCCGAGGCACTGTCGGACGTGACCGAAGAGGCGTTCGTGGCCGCGATCAACAGGGTCGAGCCGGGTCCGATCCGCGTCGAGGCCGACGAGCTGACCTATGACCTGCACATCATGCTGCGCGTCCGCATCGAGATGGCGCTGATGGACGGCAGCCTGCAGGTCGCCGACATCCCCGACACCTGGAACCGCGCCATGCGCGAGGATCTGGGCGTCGCGGTCGAGGGCGATGCCGAGGGCTGCCTTCAGGACGTCCATTGGTCGTCGGGCTATATCGGGTCCTTCCCCACCTACACGATCGGCAACGTGACGGCGGCCCAGCTGATGCGCCACCTCGCGGAAGGATCGCCTCAGGTCGTCGCCGCGGCCGAGGCGGGCGATCTGGCGCCGCTGCGCGACAGTCTGGGGGATGCCGTCTGGCGTCACGGCCGGTCGCTTGGCCGCGACGGGATCCTGGAGCGTCTCGGGCTGACGCCCAACGATCCGGCGGCCTATCTGGCCCATCTGGAGGCGCGGTTCGGCCCGGGGGCGTGACGCGCGGACCGACCGCTCAGCCGGTCCGCTGCGACAGGCGCAGCAGCGCCTTCTGCAGCAGGATGAAGCCCAGAAGCAGCAGGCCGATGACGATCTTGGTCCACCAGCTGGACAGGCTGCCGTCGAAGACGATGTAGGTCTGGATCAGCCCCATCGTCAGCACGCCCACCAGCGTGCCGATCATGGTGCCCGACCCGCCGCTCAGCAGGGTGCCGCCGATGACCACGGCGGCGATGGCGGTCAGCTCGGTCCCCACCGTGGCCAGCGAATAGCCCGAGCCCGTATAGACCGAGAAGACGATCCCCGAGAGCCCCGCCATCAGCCCCGAGAACGCATAGACCAGCACGGTCGTGCGCCCCTGGCGCACGCCCATCAGCCGCGCGGTCTGCGCGCCACCGCCCAGGGCATAGACGCTGGCGCCGAAGCGCGTGCGATGCGCGACCACCGCGCCCAGGGCCACGACCGCCAGCATCAGCACCCCGATCAGCGTCAGCCGCCCCCGCCCGGGCATCAGCCAATAGGCATCCTGCAGCAGCTTGTAGAAGGGATGCGTGATCGGCACCGACGGCACAGACAGCAGATAGGCCGCGCCGCGCGCGAGGAACATCCCCGCCAGCGTGACGATGAAGGCGGGCATGGCCAGCCGGTCGATCAGGAACCCCATCCCCGCCCCGAAGGCCGTGGTCAGCATCAGCAGCGCGGCAAAGACCGCCAGTGGATGCAGCCCCGTGTCGCGCAGCAGGACTGCGGTGAAGACCCCCGCGAAGGCGATGACCGACCCCACGGACAGGTCGATCCCGCCCGACAGGATGACCAGCGTCATCCCCACCGCGGCGATGCCCAGATAGGCATTGTCGGTCAGCAGGTTGCCGATGACCCGCGTGGAGAGCATCGCCGGAAACTGGCTGTAGGCCAGCGCATAGGCCAGCAGGAAGATCGCCGTGGTGGCATAGAGGGGCAGCAGGCGGGTGTTCATGTCCGGGCCCTCTCGGCGCGGTGGCTCTCGCGCCACAGCCGCCATTCGGCGGCGATGCGCGGCGATTGCAGGACCAGGATGATCAGCACCAGCCCGGCCTTGATGATCAGGTTGTATTCCGCCGCGAAGCCCGCCAGCAGGATGCCCGCGCCGATCGTCTGGATGATCAGCGCCCCCAGCACCGAGGCCGCGACCGAGAAGCGCCCCCCCAGCAGGGAGTTGCCGCCGATGACCACGGCCAGGATCGCGTCCAGCTCCAGCCACAGGCCCGCATTGTTGGCATCCGCGCCGCGGATATCGGCGGCGACGACGATGCCCGCCAGCGCCGCGCAGAAGCCGCTGGCGACATAGACCGCGATCAGCAGGACGGTCGCGTTCACGCCTGCCAGGTGGGCCGCGCGGCGGTTGATGCCCACGGCCTCGACCAGCAGGCCCAGGGCGGTGCGGCGCATCAGGGCGGCGACGCCCAGGGCGGTGGCCAGCCAGATCCAGACCGGCACCGGCAGGCCCAGGGCCAGGCCGGACCCGATCCAGGCAAAGCCCGGATCGGTGAAGGTCAGGATGCGGCCTTCGGTGATCAGCTGCGCCACGCCGCGCCCCATCGTCATCAGGATCAGCGTCGCCACGAAGGGCTGGATGCCCACGACCGCGACCAGCACCCCGTTCCACAGCCCCGCCGCCAGCCCGGCCGCCAGCGCCAGCGCGACCGCAGCGCCCGCGCCCATCCCCTGGGTCAGCGCCCAGGCCGCCACGGCCCCGCAGATCGCCATGATCGTGCCGACCGACAGGTCGATCCCGCGCGTGGCGATGACCAGCGTTATGCCCACCGCCAGAAGCGCCACCGGCGCGCTGCGTTTCAGGATGTCGATGACCGGACCCACGGGGCGGCCGTTCTGGATGTCGATGGACAGGAAGCCCGGGTAGAAGACCGAGACCAGCGCGATCAGCGCGGCCAGCACGATCAGCTGCGGGGCGATGCGCGACATCAGGCTCATGCCGCATCCCCCGATGCGGCGATGGCCTGCATGATGGCGTCGGGCGTGACCGCGGCGCCGGTCAGCTGCGCCACATGCGCCCGGTCGCGCAGCACGATGACGCGGTCGGCCACGGCCACCATCTCCTCCAGCTCGCTGCTGATGATCAGCAGGGACAGGCCCTGCGCGGTCAGGCTGCGGATCAGGCGCAGGATCTCGGCATGGGCGCCCACGTCGATGCCGCGCGTGGGCTCGTCCAAGATCAGGAAGCGCGGGTTCATCGCCAGCCAGCGGGCCAGCACGGCCTTCTGCTGATTGCCGCCCGACAGCTCTCCGATGGGCTTCTCGCGGCCCGAGGTGCGGATGTCCAGCTGGCGGATGTAATCGTCGGCCAGGCGGTTCTGCTCGGCCCGCGGGATGGGACGCGCCCAGCCCCGCCGCGCCTGCAGGCCCAGGATGATGTTCTCTCGGATCGACAGGTCGGCCACGATGCCGTCGGTCTTGCGATCCTCGGGCGCGAAGCCGAAGCCCGCGGCGATGGCCGCGCGCGGGTGACGCAGGTCCAGCGGGCCGTCAGCGTCGCGCGCGCTGCCGGTCTGGGCGGGGCGGATGCCGAACAGCATCTCGGCCGTCTCGGTCCGGCCCGATCCCAGCAGGCCCGCCAGACCCACGACCTCGCCCGCGGCGATCTCCAGGTCGAAGGGCGCGACCACCCCGGCGCGGCCGATGCCCGCGAAGTGCAGCATGGCGGGGGCGGCGGCTGCTGCGGGGGCGGGGTCGGCCACGACCGCCTCCAGCGCGCGGCCCAGCATCTGTTCGACCAGCGCCATGCGGCTCAGCCCCGCGATGGGCTGGCTGGCCACGCGGCGCCCGTTGCGCAGGATCGTCACCCGGTCGGCCAGGTCATAGACCTGATCCAGGAAATGCGACACGAAGACGATGGCCATGCCCCGGTCGCGCAGGGCCCGCACCACGTCGAAGACCATCGCCACCTCGGCCGCGTCCAGGCTGGCGGTGGGTTCGTCCAGGATCAGCACCTTGCCCGAGATCTCGACCGCCCGCGCGATGGCCACGATCTGCTGGATCGCGACCGAATAGCGGCCCAGATCGCGGTCCACGTCGATGGTCAGCCCGTATTGCGCCAGCGTGGCGCGGGCCTGCGCCCGCATCGCGCGCCGGTCGATCAGGCCCATGCGACGCGGTTCGCGCCCGAACATCAGGTTCTGCGCGACCGTCAGGTTGGGCAGCAGGTTCACCTCCTGATAGACCGTGCCGATGCCCAGCTCCTGCGCCTCGCGGGTGGATCGGGGGTCGATGGCCACGCCCTCCAGCGTGACCGAGCCGCCGTCGCGCGCATAGGCGCCGGTCAGGCACTTGATCAGCGTGGATTTTCCCGCGCCGTTCTCGCCCAGCAGGGCGTGGACCTCGCCCGCGGCGATGTCCAGATCGACCGCGTCCAGCGCGCGGGTGCCGGGAAAGACCTTGGTCAGCGACCGGATCGACAGCAGCATCGGATGTCCTCTCAGGGGTCGGGCGGGCCTGATGCGGCCCGCCCGCGCGGCATCAATAGCCCAGGTCCTTGCGGCGGTCGTATTCGCCCTGCGGGTCGTCGGCCTGGGTGAAAAGACGCGATTCCGTCTGGATGAACTTCTCGGGCATGGTGCCGTCGGCCCAGAAGGCCTCCAGCGCGTCGAAGGCGGGGCCGGCCATGTTCGGCGTCAGCTCGACCGTGGCATTGGCCTCTCCGGCGGCGATGGCCTGGAAGATGTCGGGCACCGCGTCGATGGAGACGATCAGGATGTCGCTGCCCGGCGCCAGCCCCGCTTCCTTGATCGCCTGGATCGCGCCTACCGCCATGTCGTCGTTATGGGCATAGAGCGCGCAGATGTCGGCCCCGCCGCCCTCGGCCTGAAGGAAGCTCTCCATCACCTCCTTGCCGCGGGCGCGGGTGAAGTCGGCGGTCTGGCTGCGCACGATCTCCAGGTTGTCATGGCCCGCGATGGCGGTCTCGAAGCCGGTCTTGCGGTCGATGGCGGGGCTGGAGCCGGTGGTGCCCTGCAGCTCCACGATGCGGCAGGGTTCGCCCGCGACCTGATCGACCAGCCACTGTGCCGCAACCTCGCCCTCATGGACCAGATCCGAGCCGACGGCGGTCAGATAGAGGCTCTCGTCGCTGTCCACCTGGCGGTCCAGCAGGACGACGGGGATCTCGGCCTCGGCGGCCTCCTCCAGCACGCTGTCCCATCCGGTCGCCACCACCGGCGCCAGCAGGATCGCATCGACCCCCTGCGCCACGAAGGAGCGGATCGCGGCGATCTGGTTCTCCTGGCGCTGCTGCGCGTCGGAGAATTGCAGCTGATAGCCGCGCTCCTCGGCCTGTTGCCGGGTCAGCGTGGTCTCGGCCGCGCGCCAGCCCGATTCCGAGCCGATCTGCGAAAATCCCACGGTCTGCGC
This sequence comes from Paracoccus sp. ME4, assembly GCF_046736325.1. Classification (GTDB taxonomy): domain Bacteria; phylum Pseudomonadota; class Alphaproteobacteria; order Rhodobacterales; family Rhodobacteraceae; genus Paracoccus. Next base: position 6,905 of record NZ_CP151279.1, on the reverse strand, counting down.
CGTGGCGGCCCCGCCCCACAGCGCCAGCACAGCGGCGGTCGTCATCAGAGTTCTGGTCATGGTATCCTCCCTTGGGTGATATGAGCGAGTTTTTGCGCGCCTGTCTCCCCTCAGTCGCGCAAATCGGGTGGCAGCAGGGCGTCGGGCAGGTCCTGGAAGCAGACCGGGCGCAGCCAGCGCCGGATCGCCAGCGTGCCCACGCTGGTCGCGCCGAAATTCGTGGAGGCGGGCCAAGGTCCGCCATGGACCATCGCATCCGCGACCTCGACCCCGGTGGGCCAGCCATTGGCCAGGATGCGGCCCGCCTTGCGTTCCAGCACCGGCATCAGCCGCGCGGCCAGCGCCGTGTCGCCCGCCTCCAGATGCAGCGTGACGGTCAGCTGCCCCTCCAGCGCGCGGGCCAGGTCCAGCATCCGGTCGTCGCCGTCGGTCGCCACGATCACGCCCGCCGGGCCGAAGACCTCATGCGCCAAGGCAGGCTCGGCCATGAACCGCGCCGCATCGACGCGAAAGATCGCGGGGCGGGCATCGCGGCCCGTGCTGTCCGCGCGCAGGACCGGGTCCGCGAGGGCGGCCAGCCGGTCGGCCCCCTGGCGGAAGCCGTCCGCGATGCCGTCGGTCAGCATGGTCTGGGCCGGGGCATCGGCCAAGGCCGCGGCGGCGGCATCGGCAAAGGCCTCCGCCTGATCCGCAGGCAGGATCACCAGGCCGGGATTGGTGCAGAACTGCCCCGCGCCCATGGTCAGGCTGGCGGCCCAGCCCTGCGCAATCTGCGCGCCCCGCGCGGCCAGCGCGGCGGGCAGCAGGAAGCAGGGATTGACGCTGCCCAGCTCTCCGAAGAACGGGATCGGCTCGGGGCGCTGCGCGCAGAGATCGTAGAGTGCGCGTCCCCCGCGCAAGGACCCGGTGAAGCCCACGGCCTTGATCAGCGGGTGCTGGACCAGCGCCTCGCCCACCGCATGCGTGTCGCCTTGGATGAAGCTGAAGATGCCCGCGGGCATGCCCGTCCGGTGGATGGCGGCACGGATGGCCTCGGCCACGATCCGGCCTGTGCCGGGATGAGCGGGGTGGCCCTTGACCACCACCGGGCAGCCCGCCGCCAGCGCCGAGGCCGTGTCACCCCCCGCCGTCGAGAAGGCCAGCGGAAAGTTCGACGCGCCGAAGACCGCGACCGGGCCGATGGGCCGCTGGATCATCCGCAGGTCGGGGCGCGGCAAAGGCTGGCGGTCGGGCAGGGCTGCGTCATGGCGGCGGTCCAGGTAATCGCCCGCGCGGATATGGTCCGCGAACAGGCGCAGCTGGCCGGTGGTGCGGCCCCGCTCGCCCTGCAGGCGGGCCTCGGGCAGGGCGGTCTCGGCGGCGGCGGTCCGGGTGATGTCGTCGGCACGCGCCTCGATCTCCTCGGCGATGGCCTCCAGCAGGGCGGCGCGGTCCGTGCGGGAGGTGGCGGCGTAATCGGCGAATGCCGCCTCGGCCGCCCGCGCGGCGTGATCGACCGGGTCGCCCTGGCCCGCGGTCCAGTCGCCCGCGATCAGGTGATGTCCATGCGTGGATCGGGTCATGCTCTGTCCTTCAGAAATCGAACGGGGCGACGATGTTCCGCCGTCCCAGGGTGAACGCATCCGCGACCAGCACCATGGGCGCCAGATCGACCTCGGAGGCGCCCTGACGCACCAGCGCCGCCATGCGGGCATAAAGCGCGGGATATTCCTGCATGATGCTGTCCCGCCCCTCGACCGGCCGCCCGTCGATCTCCAGCAGGTTCCCGCCCATGCGCAGGGCCAGCGTGCCCGCGTCGGTGCGCAGGTCGATGTCCCAGCTCTGCGGCCCCGCCTGGCGGAAATCCAGATCGGCGGTGATGCCCTGCGACAGGGTCAGCCGCGCAGCGATGGGGGCCTGGCGGTTGGCGGGCAGGTCCAGCTCGGCCGCCATCAGATGCACCGGGCGGGGCAGGATCGCGGTCAGGATCGACAGGGCGTTGATGCCGGGGTCGAAGACGCCCATGCCGCCCGCCTCCAGGATCCAGTCCTGGCCGGGATGCCAGTGGCGGATGTCCTCGCGCCAGGTGATGTGCCCGCCCAGGACCCGGCGCCCGGCCAGCCAGTCCCGCGCCGCGGCCACCTCATGCGCCATGCGGCTGTGCCAGGTGGCATAGAGGCTGACGCCCCGCGCCATGGCCTGCAGGGCATGGACCTCGGACAGGGTGGCGCCGGGGGGCTTCTCCAGCATCAGGTGCCGCCCGGCGCGCAGCACCGCCTCTGCGGCGGCAAAGCGCGGCACCGGCGGCAGGCACAGGCTGACCGCGCCCACATCGGGATGCGCCGCCAGCATCGCGTCGATGTCGCCATATCCCGGCACGCCCGGCACCCGCCCGCTGCGCGAGACGGTCGCGGCCAGGGTCCAGTCGGGGCTGTCCATCAGCGCCGGGACATGCTGGTCCAGCGCGATCTTGCCGATGCCCACAAGCGCGATCTTCATCAATGGCTGTCCTTTCCGACCGCATTGCCCCGGCAGCCGCGCAGGAAGTCCATGTCAGCCCCGGTATCGGCACCCATCACATGGGCCTGGTGCAGGAAGGCGTAACCGCTGGTCGGCTGATCGGACAGGGGCCGCCAGGCCGCCAGGCGCGCGGCCAGCTCGGTCTCGGGGATGTCCAGATGCAGGCGGCGGTTCGGCACGTCCAGCTCGATCATGTCGCCGTCGCGCACCACCGCCAAGGGGCCGCCCGCGGCGGCCTCGGGGGCGGTGTGCAGCACGACCGTGCCATAGGCCGTGCCCGACATGCGCGCGTCGCTGATGCGCACCATGTCGGTGATGCCGCGCCGCAGGACCTTGGGCGGCAGGCCCATGTTGCCGACCTCGGCCATGCCGGGATAGCCGCGCGGGCCGCAGTTCTTCAGCACCATCACGCAGGTCTCGTCGATGTCCAGCCCCTCGTCGGTGATGCGGGCCTTGTAATGGTCGATATCCTCGAAGACGACCGCCCGGCCGCGATGGACCAGCAGATGCGGGCTGGCGGCCGAGGGCTTCAGCACCGCCCCGTTCGGGGCCAGGTTGCCCTTGAGGACCGCGATGCCGCCCTGGGGGGTCAGGGGGTTCTCCACGGGGCGGATCACGTCCTCGTTGTGGTTGGTGACGCCCTTGACCTCGTCCCAGATGCTGCGCCCGCTGACGGTCAGGGCGTCGCGATGCAGCTGCCCGGCCTCGGCCAGGCGCTTGATGACCACGGGCAGGCCGCCCGCATAGAAGAACTCCTCCATCAGATACTGCCCCGAGGGCATCAGGTTCACGATGGTCGCCACGTCCCGCCCGCAGCGGTCCCAATCGTCCAGGGTGATGTCCACGCCCACGCGCCCCGCCATGGCCAGAAGATGCACCACCGCATTGGTCGAACCGCCGATGGCGCCGTTCACGCGGATCGCGTTCTCGAAGGCTGGCCTGGTCATGATGTCGGACGGCTTCAGGTCGTCCTTGACCATCTGCACGATGCGCCGCCCCGACATATGCGCCATGACGCGGCGGCGCGAGTCCACCGCCGGGATGGCGGCATTGCCGGACAGCGCCATGCCAAGCGCCTCGGCCATCGAGGCCATGGTGCTGGCCGTGCCCATGGTGTTGCAGGTCCCTGACGATCGCGACATCGACGCCTCGGCCTCCAGGAAATCGTCCTGGCTCATCTCTCCGGCCTTCACGGCCTCGGAGAACTTCCACAGATGCGTGCCCGAGCCCACGCGCTCGCCCCGGAACCAGCCGTTCAGCATCGGCCCGCCGGTGACCACGATAGAGGGGATGTCGCAGCTGGCCGCCGCCATCATCAGGCTGGGCGTGGTCTTGTCGCAGCCGACCATCAGCACGGCGCCGTCCATCGGCTGGCCGCGGATGGTCTCCTCGATGGCAAGCGCCGCCAGGTTCCGGAACATCATCGCGCTCGGGCGGAAGGTGTTCTCACTGGCGGAGAAGACCGGCACCTCGACCGGGAATCCCCCGGCCTCCCACACGCCGGCCTTCACCTTCTCGGCCAGCTCGCGCAGATGGCCGTTGCACGGCGTCAGGTCGGACCAGGTGTTCAGGATGCCGATGATCGGGCGGCCGTCGAACAGGTCATGCGGATAGCCCTGATTCTTCAGCCAGCCGCGGTGATAGATCGTGTCGCGCGACGTGCCGCCATACCAGTCCTGCGAGCGCAGGCGGCGGGGCCAGGGGGCGGGGGTGAAACTCATGCGCGCACCTTCACAGCGTTGCGACGGCGACCGGGGCCGCCTCCGTGTCGTCCTGGGCCAGCGGATTCTCCAGCGGCAGCCCGAATTCGGCGCAGTCCAGGCGGAACCGGTCGCCGGGCCGCGCGGTGATCCCGTCCGCGAAGGACAGCGTCGCCGTGCCGAAGAAATGCACATGCACGTCGCCGGGCTGGCGGAAGATGGCGTATTTGAAGTGGTGGTGTTCCAGATTGGCCAGGCTGTGGGACATGTTCGCCTCTCCGGACAGGAAGGGCTTTTCCCAGAGGGTCGTGCCGTCGCGGATGATCCGGCTGTGGCCCTCGACATGGGCGGGCAGGGGGCCCACGCGCATCTCGGGGCCGAAGCTCGCCGGGCGCAGCTTGGAATGGGCCAGCCACAGATAGTTGCCGCGTTCGGTCACATGGTCCGAAAATTCGTTGGCCAGCGCAAAGCCCACCCGCAGCGGGCGGCCATCGGGGGCGATGACGTAAAGCCCCGCCAGCTCCGGTTCCTCTCCGCCGTCCAGCGCGAAGGCGGGCGAGGTCAGCGCCGCCCCCGGCGCCACGGCGGCATGGCCGTTGCCCTTGTAGAACCATTCGGGCTGCGCGCCGACTTGGCCTGCCGGGGGCTTGCCGCCCTCCAGCCCCATGCGGAACATCCTCATGCTGTCGGTCAGCGTCTCGTCCGCGCCCTGGTGCATGGCGTCGCGGGTCGCGGCGCTGCCCAGATGCGTCAGCCCGGTGCCGGTCAGGTGCAGATGCGCGGGGTCGGGATGATCCACCGGCAGCAGCACGCGCCCCTCGCGCAGCGCGGCGGCCAGATCGACGGGCGCGCCGGGACCGCGGGCCGCGACCTCGGCCGCCAGATCGCGGCCCGCTTCCCATGCGGCCAGCGCCAGATCGCGGGTGGAGGCGGCGCCCGGCACCAGATGCGCCTGTCCGTGGGTGCGGGCAGCGACGGCGCGGGTGCCATCGGTCAGGGTCAGTTGCGACAACAGCATCTCAGGCCTCGCGGTTCTTGTTGTAGACGTCGAAGAAGACGGCAGCCAGCAGCACCAGGCCCTTGATGACCTGCTGATAGTCGATGCCGATGCCCATGATGGACATGCCGTTGTTCATCACCCCCATGATGAAGGCGCCGGTGACGGCCCCCACGATGCGCCCCACGCCGCCGGACATCGACGCCCCGCCGATGAAGACGGCGGCGATCACGTCCAGCTCGACCGCGAAGCCCGCACGGGGCGTGGCGGTGTTCAGCCGCGCGGCGAAGATCAGCCCGGCCAGCGCCGCCAGAATCCCCATGTTGACGAAGGTCAGGAAGGTCAGCCGCTCGGTCCGGATGCCGGACAGTTTCGCGGCCTTGGCATTGCCGCCCACCGCATAGATGCGCCGCCCGATGGTCGTGCGCTCGGTCAGGAAGACATAGATCACCGTCAGCACCACCATGGACAGCAGCACGTTGGGCAGGCCCCGGAACCAGGCCAGCTTCCAGGTCACGAACAGGATCGCGGCGGCAATGATGGCGTTGCGGGCCAGGAACAGCGCGAAGGGCTCGTCATCGGTGCCATAGCGCGCATTGCGCGCCCGGCCGCGCAGCCCGATCCACAGGATCAGCCCCACGGCCAGCACGCCGGAGGCCAGGGCCAGACCGTTGGGACGTCCCACCCCCATCAGGTCGGGGATGAACCCGGTGGACAGCAGCTGAAAGCTCTGCGGGAAGGGGCCGACCGACTGCCCGGCCAGAAGCCACAGCGACAGCCCGCGAAAGACCAGCATCCCCGCCAGCGTGACGATGAAGGACGGGATCTTCCAATAGGCCACGAAATAGCCCTGCACCGCGCCGATCGCCATGCCCGCCAGGATGCAGACCGCCATGGTCAGCCAGACCGGCAGGCCCATGGTCACGATCATCACTGCCGCCAAGGCGCCCACGAAGCCCATGACCGAGCCGACCGACAGGTCGATATGCCCCGCCACGATCACCAGCAGCATCCCAAGCGCCATGATGATGATGTAGCTGTTCTGCAAAAACAGGTTGGTGATGTTGACGGGGCGCAGCAGAACGCCACCCGTCACGATCTGGAAGAAGGCCATGATCGCGATCAGCGCGACCAGCAGGCCGTATTCGCGGATGTGGCGCGCCACATAGGCGCCGATGCCGATGCGCGGCGCAATGTCTGTCCGGTCCGTCATGTCGATTTCCTATTCCCTGACGATCAGCGACATGATCGCTTCCTGGCTGGCATCAGCGGCGGCCAGTTCGCCCACGAACCGGCCCTGGTTCATCACATGGATCCTGTCGCAGAGGCCCAGCAGCTCGGGCATCTCGGACGAGATCAGGATGACGGCCTTGCCCGCCGCGCTGAGGTCGTTGATGATGCTGTAGATTTCGTATTTCGCGCCCACGTCGATGCCCCGCGTGGGTTCGTCCAGGATCAGCAGGTCGGGATCGGTGAACAGCCATTTGGACAGCACGACCTTCTGCTGATTGCCGCCCGACAGGTTCACGACCTTCTGGAAGACCGACGGCGTGCGGATGCGCAGCGACCGGCGATAGGTCTCGGCCACCGCCGTCTCCTGCCCGTCATCGACGACGCCGCGCGTGGCGACCGCGCCCAGATTGGCCAGGACCGTGTTGCGGCGCACGGTCTCCTCCAGGATCAGGCCCAGGGTCTTGCGGTCCTCGGTG